>NZ_JBEXYL010000023.1:0-116983 GCF_040630895.1 Streptomyces sp. NPDC005728 | reverse complement strand
GACGGACTGCCCGCCGAGTTCGTGGACGATCAGACCCGTGGCCGCCAGCATGCCGACCAGGCTGCCGCCGTAGGGCCGGCAGTACGCCTCGAAGGGGCGATGTTTCACGTGAAACATCGCCCCCGTTGCTGTCCCGGTGTCTTTCGTACCGGGCCATGGCCACAGCGACCCCGCCATAGATCAGGGCGACGAGCACGACCAGCACCACCGACCGGCCGTCCGGTGGAAGCATCAGGGCGGCCACTCCGGCTGCACCCACGAAGGCGACGTTGAAGAGGACGTCGTACACGGAGAAGATCCGGCCGCGGAAGCCGTCCTCGACCGACGACTGGACGATCGTGTCCGTGGCGATCTTGGCGCCCTGGGTGATCAGACCCAGGATGAAGGCTGCGACGAGCAGAGGGCCGATGGCGAAGGGCAGGCCGAGTGCGGGTTCGAGAACCGTGGCCGCGCCGGAGCAGACCACGATCCAGCGGCTGGGGCCGAGGCGTCCCACCGCGCCCGGTGTCACCACGGCGGCCGCGAAGAAGCCCGCGCCGGATGCGGCCAGCGCGAACCCGAGCAGACGGAGTCCTTCGTCGGGGGTCGAGGAGAGGGCGTACCGGCACAGCATGAGCAGCAGAACGAGGAGGGCGCCGTAGCAGAAGCGCATCAGTGTCATTGCGGCCAGCGCCGCGGCCGCTTCCCGGCGCCGGGGCTCGGCCAGATGACGGATGGCCGCGACCAGATCGCGCGCGGTGTCGGCGAACGCGGTCCGCAGATGGGGCCGCTTCGACGTCTGGTCGGGGCCGAGCAGCGCGGGTGCCATGGTCAGTGAGGTCAGAGCGGCGCAGAGATAGAGGCAGGCGCCGAACAGGACCACAGCGGCATCGGATCCCGATGCCACGAGCCGGATGGCGAAGGCGAGGCCGCCGCCGGCGGTCGCGGCGAGCGTTCCGGCCGTCGGGGACAGGGAGTTGGCGATCACCAGGCGCTCGGCGTCGACCACACGAGGCAGAGAGGCGGACAGGCCGGCGAGGACGAAGCGGTTGACGGCCGTGACGCACAGCGCGGAGACATAGAAAAGCCAGTCCGGCACATGGCTGACCATCAGTACGGCGGTGGCCGCCGCCAGCAGCGCGCGCAGCAGGTTTCCGTAGACGAAGACCTGGCGCCGCCGCCAGCGGTCCAGCAGGACGCCCGCGAAGGGGCCGACCAGTGAGTAGGGCAGCAGCAGGACGGCCATCGCTGAGGCGATGGCCGTGGGGGAGGTCTGTTTCTCCGGGGAGAAGACGACGTACGCGGCGAGCGCGACCTGGTAGACGCCGTCGGCGCCCTGCGAGAGAAGACGGACGTACAGCAGGCGTCGGAAGTCCCGCAGGCGCAGCAGGACGCGCAGGTCACGGACGACGGGCATGAGGCACAGCCTCACATATGCAGAGGGTCCCCGGGTCAGGAAACCCGGGGACCCTCACAGCCCTGGCAGGAGCGTTCTCTGCGGTGCGTTCAGTGCACCGCTCTGCGTCGAGCTAGCGCTCGACCTCACCGCGGATGAACTTCTCGACGTTCTCGCGGGCCTCGTCGTCGAAGTACTGGACCGGCGGGGACTTCATGAAGTACGAGGACGCGGACAGGATCGGGCCGCCGATGCCGCGGTCCTTGGCGATCTTCGCGGCGCGCAGGGCGTCGATGATGATGCCGGCCGAGTTCGGGGAGTCCCAGACCTCGAGCTTGTACTCCAGGTTCAGCGGGACGTCACCGAAGGCACGGCCCTCGAGGCGGACGTACGCCCACTTGCGGTCGTCGAGCCACGCGACGTAGTCGGACGGGCCGATGTGGACGTTCTTCTCGCCGAGGTCCCGGTCGGGGATCTGCGAGGTGACGGCCTGCGTCTTGGAGATCTTCTTGGACTCGAGGCGGTCACGCTCGAGCATGTTCTTGAAGTCCATGTTGCCGCCGACGTTCAGCTGCATCGTGCGCTCCAGGCGCACGCCACGGTCCTCGAACAGCTTCGCCATGACGCGGTGCGTGATGGTGGCGCCGACCTGGGACTTGATGTCGTCGCCGACGATCGGGACGCCCGCCTCGGTGAACTTGTCCGCCCACTCCTTGGTGCCGGCGATGAAGACCGGAAGGGCGTTGACGAAGGCGACCTTGGCGTCGATGGCGCACTGGGCGTAGAACTTCGCCGCGTCCTCGGAGCCGACGGGCAGGTAGCAGACGAGAACGTCGACCTGCTTGTCCTTGAGGATCTGGACGACGTCGACCGGCTCCTCGGCGGACTCCTCGATGGTGAGGCGGTAGTACTTGCCGAGACCGTCGAGGGTGTGGCCGCGCTGGACCGTGACGCCGGTGTTCGGGACGTCGGCGATCTTGATGGTGTTGTTCTCCGAGGCGCCGATGGCGTCCGCGAGGTCAAGACCGACCTTCTTGGCGTCGACGTCGAAGGCGGCGACGAACTCGACGTCACCGACGTGGTAGTCACCGAACTGCACGTGCATCAGGCCGGGGACCTTCGACGCCGGGTCGGCGTCCTTGTAGTACTCGACGCCCTGCACCAGCGACGCGGCGCAGTTGCCGACGCCGACGATGGCTACGCGAACCGAACCCATTCCGGTTGCTCCCTGTGTGTACGAGTGAGGCCCTGAGCGGGTCTCACGTGGCGGTGTCGCCGGGCGTATCCGTCCGGGGGGTGTCCCCGGGACGGGGCAGGCCGCCCGTCGCTCCAGATGTGGTGTCCTGCTGAGCGGACCCCCCGGATGCGGAACCCCTCAGGTCCCGCCCGGCCCGCTCGCTCTCGATGAGCTCGTTCAGCCAGCGCACTTCGCGCTCCACGGACTCCATCCCGTGGCGCTGGAGCTCAAGCGTGTAGTCGTCGAGGCGCTCCCGCGTGCGTGCCAGAGAGGCGCGCATCTTCTCCAGGCGCTCTTCCAAGCGGCTGCGCCGGCCCTCCAGCACGCGCATGCGCACATCGCGCGACGTCTGCCCGAAGAAGGCGAATCGTGCGGCGAAGTGCTCGTCCTCGTAGGCGTCGGGACCGGTCTGCGAGAGCAGCTCCTCGAAGTGCTCCTTACCGTCCGTCGTCAACCGGTAGACGATCTTCGCGCGGCGTCCGGCGAGCGGAGCGGCGAGGGCGTCCTCATGGGTGCTGCCCGGTTCCTCGATCAACCAGCCGTTGGCGACCAGCGTCTTGAGGCAGGGGTAGAGGGTCCCGTAGCTGAACGCCCGGAACACACCCAGTGACGTGTTGAGTCGTTTGCGCAGCTCATAGCCGTGCATCGGGGACTCGCGCAGCAGCCCGAGTACGGCGAACTCAAGGATGCCGGAACGCCGGCTCATGAGCGCCTCCTCTCGGTCCGCAGCGTCTTTATCTCATGCTGATGTATCGATTCGATACATCAGCACGATAGAACGGCCTTGCCTATGCGACAAGAGGAAGGACGGTGAACGGGATCACATCACTGATTCGTAGGAGGCAAGTTGCCTGTTTTGGGGTGAACTTCGGGACTCGGTAGGTTTTGGTGGTGCGTAGTCTGTGCGGCATGCACATCACCGGGAACCAAGTGACGCCGGGGGGCGTCGTCGTCCCCGGTGCAGTACGGGTGAATGCGGAACCGACCACATCCGTACTTCGGGGGGACCGGAAACCAGCCGCCGTTTCCAGGCGCGCACGGGTGCGCCTGCCCGAGGAGTAATCGTTCGATGAGCGAGCACCGTCGCAAACCGCCGCAGCCGCAGGGAGGCGGACGTGCCGCGGCCCGACGCGGCCAGTCCGGCTCGTCCTCCGGCCGCCGTGCGACACCGCGAGGCGCCACCGGGTCTTCTGCCGACTCCTATGGTTCCAGTTCCCATGGGTCGGACTCCGACGGCTCGGGAGGTGAAGAGCGCCCCTACAGCGGCCGCGCCGACGCCCGCCGGGCGGCGCAGAGAGGCAGCGGCCGACGTCGGACCGCCGA
Source organism: Streptomyces sp. NPDC005728 (assembly GCF_040630895.1). Classification (NCBI taxonomy): domain Bacteria; kingdom Bacillati; phylum Actinomycetota; class Actinomycetes; order Kitasatosporales; family Streptomycetaceae; genus Streptomyces; species Streptomyces sp. NPDC005728. The sequence continues at coordinate 113,048 of NZ_JBEXYL010000023.1, read as the reverse complement.
CAACGGAGGTCCGGGCGGCCGGCGTGGTCCCGGCGGGCCGACCGGTCCTGGGCGCGGCAGAGGCCGCGCGGCGACAGCGCCCGGCAAGAAGCGGTTCATCGACTACCCCCGGGCGGGCAAGTACGGCTGGCAGCGCTGGGTGCCGTCCTGGAAGCTCGTCTCGGGACTGTTCATCGGCTTCGTCGGCTGTCTGGTCGCCATCGTCGGCATCGGGTTCGCGATGGTGCAGATCCCCAGCGAGAATCTCGCCGCCAAGTCGCAGAACAACGTCTACTACTGGGCCGACAACAGCCAGATGGTGGCTACGGGCACGGGCGTCAACCGCCAGAACGTCACCATCGACAAGATCCCCGAGGCCATGCAGTGGGCCGTGATCTCGGCCGAGAACAAGAGCTTCTACCAGGACTCGGGCGTCGACCCCATGGGCATCGCACGGGCCCTGGCCAACATGGCGCGAGGGGGTCAGACGCAGGGTGGTTCGACCATCACCCAGCAGTTCGTCAAGAACACCTACCTCAGCCAGGACCAGACCGTCACCCGCAAGTTCAAGGAGATGTTCATCTCCATAAAGGTCGGGACGAAGCTCAAGAAGCCGCAGATCCTGCAGGGCTACCTCAACACCTCGTACTACGGCCGGGGTGCCTACGGCATCCAGGCTGCCGCGCAGACCTACTTCGGCGTCGACGCAGTCAACCTCAAGCCGAGCCAGTGCGCCTTCCTCGCGGCGCTGCTGAAGGGCCCGACGTACTACGACCCGGCCGGTAACGCGGACCTCGACAAGACGGCGACCCCGGGTGCCAACCGTCAGCGTTCCCAGGAGCGCTGGGGCTGGATCCTCGGCGAGATGCACAAGGACAAGCACCTCTCCGATGCCGACTACCAGAAGGCCGTCGCGAAGTACCCCACGCCCCAGGGCCGCAAGGCGACCAAGGGCATGACCGGCCAGATCAGCTACCTGGCCGACACGGCGAAGAAGTACGTCCTCGCCCACTCCGACATCACGGAGGCGGAGTTCGACAAGGGCGGCTACCAGATCTACACGACCTTCAAGAAGGACAAGGTCAACGCGCTGAGCGCGGCCGTGAAGAAGATCCAGAAGGAGCGGCTCAACCCGAAGCGCGACCTCGACAAGTACGTTCAGTTCGGTGCGGCGTCGGTGGTACCCAGGGACGGTGCGATCGTCGCCCTCTACGGCGGTGACGGCTATGAGAACGGCCACTTCACCAACAACGCCGACACCTCGGGTGTCCCCGTCGGTTCGACGTGGAAGCCGTTCGTGCTGGCCGCGGCCATGGAGTACGGCACGTACAAGTCCGACGGGGTCGGCGTCTCGCAGCTGAGCAAGTACAACGGCAACGACCATCTCAAGGTCATGAAGCCGGACGGGACGTACTACCTCAACAAGGACAACTCGACGTTCTTCCAGAACAACGAGAGCCCTCACAAGTGGGGGTACATCTCCCTGCGGAAGGCGATGGAGCAGTCCATCAACACACCCTTCGTGCAGCTGGGCGTCGATGTCGGCATGTCGAAGGTCCGGGATGTCGCGCGATCGGCCGGCATTCTCGACCAGAGCATGTCGCAGGACCTCAACCCGTCGTTCGCCATCGGTACCTCGACTCCCAGCGCGATCCGCATGGCCGACGCCTACGCGACCTTCGCGTCGTCCGGCAGGCAGGCGGATCCGTACTCGGTGACGGCTGTCAAGAAGGACGGCGAGGACCAGCCCGGCTTCAGCAAGCCCAAGGTCAAGCAGGCGATGGACGCGAATATCGCCAACAACATCACGGATGTCCTGGAGAACGTCGTCCAGAACGGTACGGCTACGAACGCCAAGGCCCTGGGCCGCACCGTGGCGGGCAAGACGGGTACCACCGACAAGAACAAGTCGGCCTGGTTCGTCGGCTACACCCAGCAGTTGTCGACCTCGGTGGCGATGTTCCGTGAGAACCCCAAGGACCACGAGCTGCTCTCCATGAACGGCACGGCGGGCAAGGACTCCATCCACGGTGGTGACATCCCGACGCTGGTGTGGACCGAGTACATGGGGGCCGCGCTGAAGAACGCGAACGACCTCGGCTTCCCGGACGCCGAGAAGATCGGTGAGATCCAGGACGAGGCGGGGGCGCCTTCCCCGACCCCGTCGGTCACCATCACGCCGAGCCAGACGCCCAGCAACTCGCCGAGCCCGACGCCGAGCGTGACGGAAACGTCCCCGTCTCCGACGCCGAGCGAGTCCTGCCAGTTCGGCTGGGGCAACAGCTGCAACGGCAACGGCGGGACCGGCACCGGTGGTACGGGCGGAGGGACGACACCCACGCCGACCGTCACTGATACCACCGGCACGGGCAACAGCAGAGGTAACGGAAACGGAGGCATCTTCGCAGGTCAGAATGGCTAGCCAGGCAGTCTGACCGGTTGGCGGGCATATCGTCCGCCAAGGGTGTTTCACGTGAAACGAGGGCCGCCGCACCCACGAGGTGCGGCGGCCCTCGGCGTGTTCCTAGGCAGGTACGGCAGGATGTGGCCCATGCCCAGTGCAGAGATGACGCCCGCGAGCATGCACGAGCCCGAGCCTGTGCGGCCCGCCGGTGCGGAACAGGTGCGGCCGACCAGGGAGGACGAGGTCGCCGCGGCCGGGAGTGAGCTGATCGGGGGCCCCATCGGGCGCCGTGCCCTGCTCGGGACGTCCTGGTGGACACCCGTGCGGGTCATCACGATCGTCGCGATCGGCATGTTCGCGCTCGGCCTCGTCCAGAAGGCGCCCTGCTACGACAGCGGCTGGTTCTTCGGCGCCAGCTCGCAGTACACGCACGCCTGCTATTCGGACATCCCGCACCTCTACCAGGGGCGCGGTTTCGCCGACGGGCTGGTGCCGTACTTCGACAAGCTCCCCGGCGACATGGACTACCTCGAATACCCGGTGCTGACCGGTGTGTTCATGGAGGTGGCCGCCTGGCTCACACCGGGCAGCGGCACCATCCAGCACCAGGAGCAGTGGTACTGGTTCGCCAACGCCGGGATGCTGATGGTCTGTGCGGCCGTCATCGCCGTCTGCGTGACCCGCACCCACCGCCGTCGCCCCTGGGACGGCCTGCTGGTCGCTCTGGCGCCCGCAGCCGCCCTCACGGCCACCATCAACTGGGACCTGCTCGCGGTGGCCCTGACGGCCGCGGCGATGCTGATGTGGTCGCGGGGCCGTGCCCTGGCCTTCGGAGTCCTCCTGGGGCTCGCCACGGCCGCGAAGCTCTATCCGGTCTTTCTGCTCGGCCCGCTGCTCGTCCTGTGCTGGCGGGCCGGCAAGTGGCGGGAGTTCTTCCAGGCCACGGCCGGAGCCGTCGTCGCCTGGCTCGTCGTGAACGTGCCGGTGATGATCTTCGCTTTCCAGGGCTGGTCGAAGTTCTACTCGTTCAGCCATGACCGGGGCGTCGACTTCGGCTCCTTCTGGCTGATCTGGGCACAGAACTCCAGCCACCCGCCCACCACTGACTTCGTGAACACCGCTGCCACCGGGCTGGTGGTGCTGTGCTTCCTCGGTATCTCGGCGCTGACGCTCACCGCCCCGCGCCGGCCGCGCTTCGCCCAGCTCGCCTTCCTGATGGTCGCGGCGTTCATCCTCACCAACAAGGTCTACTCCCCGCAGTACGTCCTGTGGCTGGTGCCGCTGGCGGTCCTCGCCCGGCCCAAGTGGCGGGACTTCCTGATCTGGCAGGCGTGCGAGGTGGCGTACTTCCTGGGCATCTGGCTGTACCTCGCCTACACGACCAGCGGGGACGCTCACAAGGGTCTACCGACGCAGGGCTACCACTGGGCGATCGCGGTGCACCTGTTGGGCACGCTGTACCTGTGCGCCGTCGTCGTACGCGACATCCTCATGCCTGAGCGGGACGTGGTGCGCCGGTCCGGGGACGACGACCCCTCGGGTGGAGTCCTCGACGGCACGGAGGACGTCTTCGTGCTGGGCGCGGCGGCCCATCCCCCACGGCACGCCGCCTACTTCGACGCGCCTCAGGTGGACTGGGGAAGGCCGGAACTACCGCCCCACGAGGACCGTTCGCTCTGAGCGAACACCCCCTCGGCGGCTCCTCGGCAGCCTCTCGTCGGGCATGAAAAAGGCCGTACACGAGCGGTTCGTGTACGGCCTTTTCGTTTCGGCAGCCCGGACTAGCGGTCCATGATCCGGTCGAACTGCGTGGTGGTGTGCCGCAGATGGGCCACCAACTCGTCACCGACTTTCGGCTCGGGCGCGTCGGAGGGCACGAACAGGATCGACACCTGCATGTGCGGCGGCTCGGCGAACCAGCGCTGCTTGCCGCCCCAGACGAACGGAGAAAGGTTCCGGTTGACCGTGGCGAGGCCGGCCCGTGCGACGCCCTTGGCGCGCGGCATGACGCCGTGCAGGGCCTTCGGGGCCTCCAGGCCCACGCCGTGCGAGGTACCGCCCGCCACGACCACCAGGAAGCCGTCAGAGGCCGTCTTCTGCTGCCGGTAGCCGAATCGGTCGCCCTTGGCCACACGTGTGACGTCCAGGACCGCGCCTCGGTACTCGGTGGCCTCGTGGTCCCCCAGCCAGAGCCGGGTGCCGATGCGGGCGCGGAACCGGGTCTGCGGGAACTGCTGCTGGAGCCGGATGAGTTCCTCGGCCTTGAGGTGGCTGACGAACAGGGTGTGCAGCGGCAGCCGGGCCGCGCGCAGCCGGTCCATCCAGCCGATGACCTCCTCGACGGCGTCCGAGCTGTCGGTGCGGTCCAGCGGCAGGTGGATGGCGAAGCCCTCCAGCCGGACGTTCTCTATGGCGGCGTGCAGCTGCGGCAGGTCCTGCTCGCTGATGCCGTGCCGCTTCATCGAGGACATCACCTCGATGACGACACGGGCGCCCACGAGGCCGTACACGCCGTCGACCGACGACACCGACCGGATCACCCGGTCCGGCAGCGGGACGGGTTCCTCGCCGCGCCGGTACGGCGTGAGCACCAGCAGGTCACCGCCGAAGAAGTCCTTGATGCGCGCGGCCTCGTACGTGGTGCCGACGGCGAGGATGTCCGAGCCCAGCCGGGTGGCCTCCTCCGCGAGGCGTTCGTGCCCGAACCCGTAGCCGTTGCCCTTGCAGACCGGGACGAGGCCCGGGAACTGCTCCTGCACGTGCTTGTGGTGCGCCCGCCAGCGCGCGGTGTCGACGTAGAGCGTGAGCGCCATGGCCGGACCTGGAACCTTTCTCGTGGCTGCGGTGTGTCAGAGGTGTGACTGCTGTGAAGGCTAGGGGATCAGGCGCCCGTGGCTCAGCGGCGCGACATGTAGATGTCGAGCGCCTTGTGGAGCAGCTTGTTCAGCGGGAAGTCCCACTCGCCCAGGTACTCGGCGGCCTGGCCACCGGTGCCGACCTTGAACTGGATCAGGCCGAAGAGGTGATCCGTCTCGTCCAGCGAGTCGGAGATGCCGCGCAGGTCGTAGACGGTGCCGCCGAGCGCGTAGGCGTCGCGCAGCATCCGCCACTGCATGGCGTTCGAGGGCCGGACCTCGCGGCCGATGTTGTCGGAGGCGCCGTAGGAGTACCAGACGTGGCCGCCGACGATCAGCATGGTCGCGGCGGACAGGTTCACACCGTTGTGGCGCGCGAAGTACAGCCGCATGCGGTTGGGGTCCTCGGTGTTGAGGGCCGTCCACATGCGCTGGAAGTACGACAGCGGGCGGGGCCGGAAGTGGTCGCGCACGGCCGTGATCTCGTACAGCCGCTGCCACTCGGCGAGGTCCTGGTAGCCGCCCTGGACGACCTCGACGCCGGCCTTCTCGGCCTTCTTGATGTTGCGTCGCCAGAGCTGGTTGAAGTTCTTGTGGACCTCTTCGAGGGAGCGGTTGGCCAGTGGCACCTGGAAGACGTAGCGGGGCTGCACGTCGCCGAAGCCGGCGCCGCCGTCCTCCCCCTGCTGCCAGCCCATGCGGCGCAGCTTGTCGGCCACCTCGAAGGCGCGCGGCTCGATGAAGTCGGCCTCCATGTCGCGCAGGCGCTTCACATCCGGGCTCTGGATACCCCTCTTGATGGTCTCCGCGTTCCAGCGGCGGATGATCACCGGCGGGCCCATCTTCACGGAGAAGGCGCCCTGCTGCTTGAGGTGGGCCAGCATCGGCTGGATCCAGTCGTCCAGGTTCGGCGCGAACCAGTTGATGACCGGACCCTCGGGAAGATAGGCGAGGTAGCGCTTGATCTTGGGCAGCTGGCGGTAGAGGACCAGGCCCGCACCGACCATCTCGCCGGTGCGCTCGTCGAACCAGCCGAGGCTCTCCGAGCGCCACTCCGCCTTCACATCTGCCCAGGCCGGGACCTGCATGTGGCTCGCCGACGGCAGGCTCTGGATGTACGCCAGATGCTGCTCGCGGCTGATGGTCCTCAGGGTCAGGCTCATGTCGGGGCGCTCCTCGGGCTGGTGTGTCCCCATGGGTACAGGGGCTCCGGCTCTCGCGCCGAAGCCTACTGCGCCTTGCGAGCGCCCCGACTGGGGCATACGGCACCTTCGCCCCGGCGTCGGGTCGCGGGGGCGCTTCAGGGGTGTCGGGGAGGGGGCGGGGCGACGGTCCCGGCGGTCAGCCGATGAGCCCGCCGAACAGCCCTCCGTGCGCCATACCGATCATGAAGCCGACTCCCGAGGCACCGAGACCCAGGATCAGGCCGGTCCGCTGCCGCGTGGTCTCCGAGACCCACTGCCCGTACATGCCGGTGAGGATCCCCAGCAGGCCGGCCCAGGACGTGAGCAGATGAAGACCGCCGAAGAAAGACGTGGCGAAGGCCAGCACACCGAGGACCAGCGTCGCCACCATCAGCGTGTCCTGGAGCGGATGGGACTTGCCGTCGGTGGCGAAGAAGGAACCGGCGGTGTTGGGTCGCAATGCCTGTGCCATGAGGCACCTCCTGCGGATCGCGGCGCACTGTAGCGCCATACACACCCGATGTGTACAGATTGAAGGGCCCCCGCCGCCGGATTTCAACCGGAAGCGCGTGTGCGGGTACTCTGTAACGTCTGCACCGGTGTCTGCCCAGGCCGCTGCGGGGAATCCCGGCGGGAACCCCCGATTGTCAGTGGCGGCCGATACCGTTGCGTACGCATCACAACCCTCCTGCCACGGAACGACCGTGGCCGTTGAGTCCAAAGGAGGTGGGTTCCACATGCGTCACTACGAGGTGATGGTCATCCTCGACCCCGATCTGGAGGAGCGCGCTGTCGCCCCCCTGATCGAGAACTTCCTCTCCGTCGTCCGTGAGGGCAACGGCAAGGTGGAGAAGGTCGACACCTGGGGCCGTCGTCGTCTCTCGTACGAGATCAAGAAGAAGCCCGAGGGCATCTACTCGGTCATCGACCTGCAGGCCGAGCCTGCGGTCGTGAAGGAGCTCGACCGCCAGATGAACCTGAACGAGTCGGTCCTCCGGACCAAGGTCCTCCGCCCCGAGACCCACTGAGCTTTCCCGCTCAGCTGATCTCGGGATTCGAGTAGCAGCAAGCAGCCAGCAGCAAACCCGCCGAGAGGTTCCCCCATGGCAGGCGAGACCGTCATCACGGTCGTCGGCAATCTTGTCGACGACCCCGAGCTGCGCTTCACCCCGTCCGGTGCGGCGGTCGCGAAGTTCCGCGTCGCGTCCACTCCCCGCACCTTCGACCGCCAGACGAACGAGTGGAAGGACGGCGAGAGCCTCTTCCTGACCTGCTCGGTCTGGCGTCAGGCGGCGGAGAACGTCGCGGAGTCGCTCCAGCGAGGCATGCGCGTCATCGTGCAGGGCCGGCTGAAGCAGCGGTCCTACGAGGACCGTGAGGGCGTCAAGCGCACGGTCTACGAACTGGACGTCGAGGAAGTCGGCGCCAGCCTGCGCAACGCCACGGCCAAGGTCACCAAGACCGCCGGTGGCGCTCGCGGTGGCCAGGGCGGTTACAACGGCGGCGGCCAGCAGCAGGGCGGCGGCTGGGGCGGAGGCTCCGGCGGCGGCCAGCAGCAGGGCGGCGCTCCTGCCGACGACCCCTGGGCGACCGGCGCTCCCGCCGGTGGCAACCAGGGTGGCGGCGGCTGGGGCGGAGGCTCTGGCGGCAGCGGCGGCTACTCGGACGAGCCCCCCTTCTAGGTCCTCGGACCGAGGGCGGGTCGTACCCAAACTTCTTGATCACACAGGAGAAACACCATGGCGAAGCCGCCTGTGCGCAAGCCGAAGAAGAAGGTCTGCGCATTCTGCAAGGACAAGGTCACGTACGTGGACTACAAGGACACGAACATGCTGCGGAAGTTCATTTCCGACCGCGGCAAGATCCGTGCCCGCCGCGTGACCGGCAACTGCACGCAGCACCAGCGTGACGTCGCCACGGCCGTCAAGAACAGCCGTGAGATGGCGCTGCTGCCCTACACGTCCACCGCGCGATAAGGGAAGGGTGACCGACTCATGAAGATCATCCTCACCCACGAGGTCTCCGGCCTCGGTGCCGCGGGCGACGTCGTCGACGTCAAGGACGGTTACGCTCGCAACTACCTCATCCCGCGGAAGTTCGCTATCCGCTGGACCAAGGGTGGCGAGAAGGACGTCGCGCAGATCCGCCGCGCCCGCAAGATCCACGAGATCCAGACCATCGAGCAGGCCAACCAGGTCAAGGCCCAGCTCGAGGGCGTGAAGGTCCGTCTGGCCGTCCGCTCCGGCGACGCCGGCCGTCTCTTCGGTTCCGTCACCCCGGCCGACATCGCTTCCGCGATCAAGGCTTCCGGTGGCCCCGAGGTCGACAAGCGTCGCATCGAGCTGTCCTCCCCGATCAAGACCCTGGGCGCCCACGAGACGTCCGTGCGTCTGCACCCCGAGGTTGCCGCCAAGGTCAACATCGAGGTCGTCGCGGCCTGATCGCCGCGTGATCGCTGTGCTCGCTTGAGCCGGTGAAAGGGGCCGCACCCTTGACGGGGTGCGGCCCCTTTCTCATGTCGTGGGCCGCTACGGCATGCTCGTGTTTCACGTGAAACGGTCAGCGCGTCGCACCCGTCACGATCCAGCGGCCCGACCGGGTGCGCAGCCAGAGGGTCAGCATCCTGACCGTCATCATGAGCGTCATGGCCACCCACAGTGCAGTGAGTCCACCGCCCAGCGCGGGGACGAGCAAGGCCACCGGGGCGAACACCGCCAAGGTCATCACCATGGCCCAGGCGAGGTACGGCCCGTCCCCGGCACCCATCAGGACACCGTCCAGGACGAAGACGATCCCGCAGACGGGCTGGGAAAGAGCCACGACCAGCAGTGCGGGGAGTGCAGCGCCCTTGACCACGGAGTCGCTGGTGAACAGCGGGAGGAACAGCGGCCGCGCAGCCACCACGAGTACGCCGAGTAGGACACCGGTCGCGATGCCCCACTGAACCATGCGGCGGCAGGCCTGGCGGGCACCCTGGACATCGTTCGCGCCGAGGTAGCGGCCGATGATGGCCTGTCCCGCAATCGCGATCGCGTCGAGGACGAAGGCCAGCAGGCTCCATAGAGACAGGACGATCTGGTGGGCGGCGATGTCGGCGTCACCGAGGCGTGCCGCAATGGCCGTGGCGATCATGAGTATCGACCGCAGCGAGAGCGTGCGGACCAGCAGGGGCACTCCGGCCTGTGCCGAGGCCCGGATACCGGCGGTGTCCGGACGCAGGGAGGCTCCATGCCGCCGGGCCCCGCGTACGACCACGGTCAGATAGACGGCTGCCATCCCGCACTGTGCGATGACCGTGCCCCAGGCGGAACCTGCGATGCCGAGTCCCGCGCCGTAGACGAGTGCCGCGTTGAGGCCGGCGTTGGCGATGAAGCCCCCGACGGCGACATACAACGGGGTCTTGGTGTCCTGGAGGCCACGCAGCACACCGGTGGCCGCGAGGACGATCAGCATGGCCGGGATACCGAGGGCAGAGATACGCAGGTACGTCGTGGCGTAGGGCGCCGCGGTGGCCGAGGCGCCGAAGACATCCACGATGCCCGGGGCCAGAGGGAGGACGAGGGCGATGACCGCCATCCCGAGCAGCAGCGCGAGCCAGATGCCGTCCATGCCCTGCCGGATGGCCGCCTGGAGATCACCGGCGCCGACGCGGCGGGCAACGGCGGCCGTAGTGGCGTAGGCGAGGAAGACGAAGACGCTCACGGCGGTGGTGAGGAGGGCCGAGGCTACGGCGAGGCCTGCGAGCTGAGTGGTCCCGAGGTGGCCGACGATCGCACTGTCCGCCATGACGAACAGAGGCTCCGCGACAAGCGCACCGAAGGCCGGGACGGCCAGCGCGATGATCTCTCGGTCGTGCCGTCGTCGGGTGGCCAGAGGGATCGCTGGAGCCTGTGTCATGAGCACTAATCTAATCGTCCACAGGTAAGAGATGCAATGGAGTTGTGACCCTTACCTCCTTTCTCGATCCGTGCATATGCGCGCACCGTTCGAGGCGATCTTGGTCCGACTGGGGAAGTTTTTCTTCTGCACAGCCGGTGGACGGTAAAGGTGCAGGTCAGGGTGTTGTGTCTGGCGAGATCGAGGGCTTGTTCACAGGGCTGTCCACCGGGCTGTGCACAGGTTTCGGCGGGTTCTCCACAGCATCGGGGCCGTCGTCCACATGGCCTGTGGATAACCAGATTGGCTGACGGTGCCGACAGGCCTACCGTTGTCCGGCGCCTGCTCCTTCCCTCGACCCGGGAAACGTCACAAAACCGACGTGCCAGAACCGGAGTTGGGCCTCTTATTTGTCAGTGCCGTGCCGTACAACAGAGGGCACGGCGAGGTCCGCCGTGCGGACGGGAGGAGGTGGCTCGGTGAGCATTTCCGAGCCCTTGGACGATCCGTGGGCCGATAGCGGGCCCAGCGATCGTCTGCCCGCCTCCCGTCGGCGAAGCGACGGCGGGCGGGGTCGTGACGAACAGCACGACCGGGGCCGGGAAAACGGCGGCTGGGACGGCGGGGGCTCCTCTTTCGAGCGGGTCCCGCCGCAGGATCTGGACGCCGAGCAGTCCGTCCTGGGCGGCATGCTGCTGTCCAAGGACGCCATCGCCGACGTGGTCGAGATCCTCAAGGGCCATGACTTCTACAAGCCCGCGCACGAGACGATCTACCAGGCGATCCTCGACATCTACGCCAAGGGCGAGCCGGCCGACCCCATCACCATCGCCGCGGAACTCACCAAGCGTGGCGAGATCAACAAGGTCGGCGGGGCGTCGTATCTGCACACCCTCGTCCAGACCGTGCCGACGGCGGCGAACGCCGAGTACTACGCGGAGATCGTCCACGAGCGAGCGGTCCTGCGCCGTCTGGTCGAGGCAGGCACCCGTATCACGCAGATGGGATACGCGGCCGAGGACGACGTGGACGAGATCGTCAACCGCGCCCAGGCCGAGATCTATGCGGTCACCGAGCAGCGCACCAGCGAGGACTACCTCCCGCTCGGCGACATCATGGAGGGCGCCCTCGACGAGATCGAGGCGATCGGCTCGCGCAGCGGCGAGATGACCGGCGTGCCCACCGGCTTCACGGATCTCGACTCCCTGACCAACGGTCTGCACCCGGGCCAGATGATCGTCATCGCGGCCCGCCCCGCGATGGGTAAGTCCACGCTCGCGCTGGACTTCGCGCGCGCGGCGTCGATCAAGCACAACCTGGCCAGCGTCATCTTCTCCCTCGAAATGGGGCGCAACGAGATCGCGATGCGTCTGCTGTCGGCCGAGGCGCGCGTGGCCCTGCACCACATGCGCTCGGGCACCATGACGGACGAGGACTGGACCCGCCTGGCGCGCCGGATGCCCGAGGTGTCCTCCGCACCGCTCTACATCGACGACTCGCCGAACCTGTCGATGATGGAGATCCGTGCGAAGTGCCGGCGGCTGAAGCAGCGCAACGACATCAAGCTCGTGATCATCGACTATCTGCAGCTGATGCAGTCCGGTGGCTCCAAGCGTTCCGAGAGCCGGCAGCAGGAGGTCTCGGACATGTCCCGAAACCTCAAGCTCCTGGCCAAGGAGCTTGAGGTACCGGTGATCGCGCTCTCGCAGCTCAACCGTGGTCCCGAGCAGCGCACGGACAAGAAGCCCATGGTGTCCGACCTGCGTGAGTCCGGGTCCATCGAGCAGGACGCCGACATGGTGATCCTGCTGCATCGCGAGGACGCCTATGAGAAGGAGTCGCCACGGGCGGGCGAGGCGGACATCATCGTGGGCAAGCACCGTAACGGCCCGACGGCGACGATCACGGTCGCTTTCCAGGGCCACTATTCCCGCTTTGTGGACATGGCCCAGACCTGACCCAGAGCTGACCCGGTCCGATCTCCGGCGAAATGAACTCGACGCATGGCGCCCCAGCGGATGGACTGGGCCCATGACGACATCTCAGGAAGAACTGCTCCCGGGGACTCGGCGTGCGCTGCTGCACCGGATCGCTGTCGCTCAGGCCGAAGGCCGGGCGCCCTCGCTGGTCGCCACGGTTGTGCGCGACGGGCGGGCCGTCTGGCACGGGGCGCGGTCCTCCGTGGACGGACACGGACCGGACGAGAACGTGCAGTACCGGATCGGGTCGATCACCAAGACGTTCACCGCCGTCCTGGTGCTGCGCCTGCGTGACGAGGGCGTGCTCGATCTCGGTGATCCCCTGGAGAAGTATCTGCCGGGCACCGGGGCCGGCGAGGCGACGATCGCCGAACTGCTCGCACACACCGCCGGGTTGGCGGCCGAGTCACCCGCTCCCTGGTGGGAACGGACGCCGGGCTCGCTGCGCCCCGAGCTGAGCGATGTCCTCGGCGAGCAGCCCCTTCTGCACCCCGTCGGCCGTCGCCACCATTACTCCAATCCCGGCTACACGCTGCTCGGCGCCTTGGTGGAGGAGCTTCGGGGCGCACCCTGGGAGGAGGTGCTGCGCAGCGAGGTGCTCGAACCGCTCGGCCTCCATCGCACCAGCGCCCAGCCAGAGGCGCCGCATGCGGGTGGCTGGGCGGTGCATCCCTGGGCCGACGCACTGCTGCCCGAACCGCTGGAGGATCTCGGCCGGATGGCCCCCGCCGGCCAGCTGTGGTCCACCACCGGGGACCTTGCGCGGTTCGCCGCCTTCCTGGCCGGGGGAGACGACCGGGTGCTGAGCGCGGAGTCGGTGCGGGAGATGCGGACACCCGCGGCGCCTGCCGAGGCCGCGGACGTGGCGGACGGGGCGACCTACGGCCTCGGCCTGCAGATCCAGCAGCGAGACGGCAGGCTCCTCGTCGGGCACTCCGGCTCGCTTCCGGGCTTTCTCGCGAACCTCACCATCAGCGTGGAAGACGATGTCGCGGCGGTGGTCCTGGCCAACTGCACCAGTGGCCCGTTGCTGGGAGCGGTGGGGGCCGATCTCGTCCGTATCGTCGCCGAGACGGAACCACGTATCCCCGAGCCGTGGCGTCCGCTGCGTGAAGTGGACCGCGGCGTGCTGGAGTTGGCCGGGCAGTGGTACTGGGGGACGCATGCCTTCGGCCTGCGGGTCACGGCGGACGGGCTCCTCACGCTGGGACCGCTGACGGGCGGTGGTCGCCGGGCCCGCTTCCGTTCGAACGGAGACGGAACATGGACGGGCCTGGAGGGTTACTACGCCGGAGAGCTGCTGCGGGCCGTTCGCCGCCCGGACGGGTCCGTGAGCCATCTCGACCTCGGGTCGTTCGTGTTCACGCGGCAACCGTACGAGGAGGGGGCCGAGGTGCCCGGTGGGGTGGATCCCAAGGGCTGGCGGGGGATCGCGGAATAGTCGACGCATCGCACGAAGGGCGGGTGTTTCACGTGAAACACCCGCCCCTCTCCGTTTCAGAGCTGGAGCTTGAAACCCACGTGCGAGGCGGTGAAGCCGAGCCGTTCGTAGAAGCGGTGGGCATCGGTGCGGCTGGTGTCGGAGGTCAGCTGCACCAACTGGCAGTCCTGGCGTCGGGATTCCTCGACAGCCCATTCGATGAGGTGTGTGCCCAGGCCGCTGCCACGCTCGTCGGCGTGGATACGGACGCCCTCGATGATCGAGCGGGTCGCCCCCTTGCGGGAGAGCCCGGGGATGAAGGTCAGCTGGAGGGTGCCGATGACACGGCCATCACGCACGGCCACGACGAGGTGCTGGTTCGGGTCCGCGTTCAGCCGCTCCAGGGCCGGCAGGTAAGGCGTCAGGTCGTCGGGTGACTCACGCTGGGCGCCCAGGGGGTCGTCGGCGAGCAGGGCAACGATCGCGGGCAGGTCGTCCGCGGTCGCACGGCGTATTTCGAGATCTCCCATGGCCGCACCCTATGCGGGCACATTCAGGGACTCCACGACCCGTACCAGCGGGGCCAGCTCGGGGTTCCTGGCCGCATCGTCCAGGGCCTCGCGCAGGGCGACGTCATTGGTGGGCCGTGCCTCCTCCAGCAGTCGCAGGCCCGCCTCGGTGACGTTGGTGTAGATGCCGCGACGGTCGGTGGGGCACAGGTAGCGCTCCAGCAGGCCGCGGTCCTCCAGGCGGGTCACCAGGCGCGTGGTGGCGCTCTGGCTGAGCACGACGGCATCGGCGACCTGCTTCATCTGTAGATGGCCGCCCTCGCCCTCGTGCTGCCGGCTGAGCACGTCGAGCAGGGAGTACTCGCGGACGCTCAGGTCGTGCTTGGCCTGCAGGGCGCGCTCGATGTGCGCCTCGATCCTTCCGTGCAGCAGAGAGAGGGCGCACCAGCCCTGGGCGAGGGCGGTGAGCGCGGGGTCCGTCGCTGTCATTGGCGTTTTCCTCCGTCCCGGAGCGGCTGAATCCAGAGTAGAGCACTCCTGCAATAGTCCCCGCTTGCAAGTAGCCCGCGTCTGCAACTATTGTGAACAAAGGTAAAGCGCTCCTGCAATCTTCTGGGAAGGTGTACCCCCACATGCCTCTCGCGCTTCTGGCCCTCGCGATCGGGGCCTTCGGAATCGGAACGACCGAGTTCGTGATCATGGGCCTGCTGCCCGAGGTCGCGGGCGACTTCGGGGTTTCCATCCCCACGGCGGGCCTGCTGGTGAGCGGCTACGCCCTCGGCGTGGTGATCGGCGCTCCGCTGATGACCGTGCTCGGCACCAAGGTCTCCCGCAAGCGGATGCTGATGATGCTGATGATCCTGTTCATCGTCGGAAACCTGATCTCCGCCGTGGCGCCCACCTTCGGGATCATGCTGATCGGACGGGTGGTCGCGTCCCTCGCCCACGGCGCCTTCTTCGGCATCGGCTCGGTCGTGGCGGCCGAATTGGTGGCCCCCGACAAGAAGGCCGGCGCCATCGCGATGATGTTCACCGGCCTGACCGTCGCCAATGTCGTCGGCGTCCCGCTGGGCACGCTCATCGGGCAGAGCGTCGGCTGGCGTGTCACCTTCGGCATCGTCGCTGCTCTCGGTGTCGTCGGCCTGGCCGGTGTCGCCAGGCTGGTGCCCGAGATGCCCAGGCCGGAGGGCGTGCATCTGCGCCATGAACTGGCTGCCTTCAAGAACACCCAGGTCCTGCTCGCCATGGCGATGACCGTGCTCGGCTTCGGTGGTGTCTTCGCGGCCATCACCTACATCGCGCCGATGATGACCCACGTCGCCGGCTTCGCCGACGGGTCGGTCACCTGGCTGCTGGTCCTGTTCGGCCTCGGCATGGTCGGGGGCAACCTCATCGGCGGCAGGTCCGCCGACCGCGCGTTGATGCCGATGCTGTACGTCTCCCTGGGCGCGCTGGCCGTCGTCCTCGCGCTGTTCACGATCACCGCGCACAACAAGATCGCGGCCGCCGTGACCATCGCCCTGATCGGTGCCCTCGGCTTCGCGACCGTCCCGCCGCTGCAGAAGCGCGTGCTCGACCAGGCTCACGGCGCCCCGACGCTCGCGTCGGCCGTGAACATCGGCGCCTTCAACCTCGGCAACGCCCTCTCCGCCTGGCTCGGCGGCATGGTGATCGCGGCCGGCTTCGGCTACACAGCCCCCAACTGGGTCGGCGCCGCCCTCGCCGCGGCCGCCCTGGTCCTCGCCGTCCTCTCCGCCGCCCTCGAGCGCCGCGACAGCGTACGGAGCGCCGTGGTGGCCTCCGGAACGCCCGCCGCGCAGCGGACCGCCGTCCACCACTGAGCCAGCCGTCCCCGACCGCCGCCAAGGCGTACGCCGCCCCCGGCCGGTGCGGCACACCCCACGCACTACTGCACCGCACTACTGCACCAAGGAGAACGCTCCATGAGAACCACCACCGTCGCCCCGCTCACCATCGAGGACGCCGAACTGCTCGTCGCCACGGCCCGTCACGCGGCCGAGGAGGCCGGGGTCACCGTCAGCGTCACCGTCCTGGATGCCGGCGGACACCTGCTCGCCTTCCGCCGGGACGACCGGGCCGTGCTGATTTCCGGCGAGACCAGCACCCGCAAGGCCTACACCGCGCTACAGCTGAACGCGGCCACGGCCGACCTCGTCGATGCCGTTCAGCCCGGCGGCCTCTTCCACACGCTGCCCACGGCTCTGGACCGGCCCCTGCTCTTCATCGCAGGCGGTCTCCCCGTCCATCGGGACGGCCGTCTGATCGGCGCGATCGGCGTCGGCGGCGGCGCACCGGACCAGGACCACGGCATTGCCACTGTGGCCGTGCAGGGGCTCGCCTGACCACACGCCCTGAGACGTGACAACGCCGGCCCCGCCTTGAGAGCGGTGGGCCGGCGTTGTGTCGCCCGACGGCTCAGCCAGCGGCCACCGTCAGCGGCGCGAACCGGCGCTTCCAGTCCCCCGGCAGATCCGTGATGCCGTGGGTCATGACGGCGTTGAAGGCCACGGATGCCAGCCCCCGTGCCTTGGCCCAGGCCAGCAGATCCTCGTGGCGTACGTCGATGTCGGTGCGCAGAGGCCGGTCCGTGTGGGCCGCGAGTGAGGCGATGAGGGCCTGAGCCGTTGCGGTGTCCCGGGCGATCAACGGGCCGACGACATGGGTGTCCATGTTGGGCCACGCGGCCGTGTAGCCGACGATCCGGCCGTCCTCCTCGGCCACGCGCAGTTGGTCGGCGAAGGCGGGCAGGCGGGTGATGAGGGGGGTGCGGTCGGCGCCGAACACCTCCTCGTCGAGACGGAGGATCGAGGGCAGGTCCTCCGCGGTGGCAGCACGGGTCGCCACCCCGAGTTCCGGCCCACCAGGGCTGAAGTGCCCTCTCAGCATCTCCGCCCGGCCCGTGACCTTGAAGCCCAACTCTTCGTAGAGAGGACGTCCGTAGGGCGTGGCGTGCAGGGTCAGCGGTGTGGTGCCCATGGCGGCTACGACATGCCGCATCAGCCGGCGTCCGACACCTCGGCGGGCGTGACGGCCGGCGACCAGGACCATGCCGATGGCGCCGAGGTCGGACCGCTCCCAGGCGCCGTACTCCGTCACGACGCACGCGGCGACAAGCCCGCCATCGGGGTCGTCGATGCCATACCCCTTCCCAGCCGTGAGGAGGAAGCCCCACTTGTGTTCCTCGCGTGGCCACCCCCGATCCTCGGACAAGTCGGCGCAGGCGGTGAGATCGCGGAGCGTGAGACGACGGATGGGCAGAGCAGCGAGGGAAGGAGTCGGCACGCAGGTCAGGCTGTCCGACCGGCACCCCCGGCGTCCACCTGTTTCGATGCAGACGCAGGCGCTTTTGGCCATGTCGTGGCCAATCCCACAGGTCGTGAACAGGAGGGGGTGTTTCACGTGAAACATCGAAAGCCCACTAGCCTCAGGCTATGGCGAGACTCCATCTCTTCGATCTCGATGGCACATTGCTGCACGGCACCACCGCTCCCGTGGAGATCTCCCGCCAATTGGGCAGGGAGGCTGAGACGGTGGCGTTGGACCGGGCGATCGCGGAGGGGAGGATAGGGCCACCGCAGTATGCGACCCAGGTGTACGACCTCTGGGCGGATTTGACCGAGGCGCATGTGAGCGCGGCTTTTGAGGCGGCTCCCTGGCTGGCCCGGATCCGTGAGGTATGGGCGGCGATCAGAGGTGCGGGCGACTACTGCGCGGTGGTGTCCCTCTCACCGTCCTTCTTCGTGGAACGCCTCCTCGGCTGGGGCGCACACGCGGCCCATGGCTCGCGTTTTCCCGCCGTGCCGTTCGCCGAGCCCGTGGATCCGGCCGGGGTGCTCAGCGCTGCGGCCAAGGTGACCATCGCTGACCGGCTCTGCGAGGAGTTCGGTGTGAGCCGGGCGGACTGTGTCGCTTACGGCGATTCACTGTCCGACAAGGAGCTCTTTGCTGCTGTACCGGTTTCCGTCGCTGTCAATGCGGACGGCCACCTGGCTGGACTGGCCACCTACTCCTACATCGGGCGGGATCTGTGGGATGCCTACGAATTGGTGACACCCGTCCGGTAGTTGAGGGAGTTCATGGTTCGCCCCTTGCCCGTCCCATGGGGAAGCAAGGGGGGACTTGTGTGCATGGCGACGGCCGGTAGGGTCGACTCCGGTTCACGTCCGGGATGGAGTCCACGCATCCCGTGCGGGCCGAGAGCAGGGCAGGCAGCCTAACGGGACGAAGAGATCGAAGACCCGCGTTTCCGGGTATACGGCCGTGGCATCCGGTCAGGATGGGATGCTGCGGAGAGTGTGCTACGGCTGGCCGCCCGCCGGGGGAAAGCAGGCACCTCCCGAGGAGGAGGTGTGCAGACCGACCGAAAGATGTTCGAGGCGAGGGCACCATGGACGCTCCGACCACCACGTCGGGGGAGAACGGCATAGCGGGCGGAGGCGGCTGGTTCATGCCGCGGAAGTTGCCTTCGACCCCGCCCGACGGTGATGAGGAGACGACCGAGGGGCGCAGGCCCGCGGTGGTACGCCCGGTGGGCCGGCCGAACCGGGAGGGCACCGCAGGCCCCGCGCCGGACGCCCCGGTCGCACGCCCCGCGTCCGACACTCCCGCCGTGGGCCCCGCTCCTGGCACTTCCGCCGCCCGCCCGGCGTGGGACGCTCCCAGCGCACGACCCACCCCTGGCGCTCCCGCAGCAGTCCCACCCGGCCCCCCGAGCCCGCCGAGGCCCGAGCCCGCCCCGGCTTTTGATCCTTGGCTTCCTGCCGCCGCGACCACCGAGCCACAGCGCGTGCCCGCCCAGCGCGCGGCCCCGCCCACTGCTCCGTCTCCCGGTCCGACCGTCGAAGAGGGATCCCCGGACGCGGTTGTCATCCGCCGCACGATGGCCGAGATCGCCCCCGTCGCCGACAAGGTGACCTCCTATTTCTATGCGCTCCTCTTCGTCCGCCACCCCGAGCTGCGCCCGCTGTTCCCGGCCGCGATGGACACCCAGCGGGACCGACTGCTGAAGGCCCTCCTGACCGCCGCCGAGCACGTCGACAACACGCCTGTCCTCGTCGACTATCTGCAGAACCTGGGCCGTGGACACCGGAAGTACGGCACACGCGCCGAGCACTACCCGGCCGTGGGTGAATGCCTTATCGGCGCGTTGAGCAAGTACGCTGCCGCCCTCTGGAATCCGGAGACCGAGGCGGCCTGGGTACGGGTCTACACGACGATCTCCCAGGTGATGATCGACGCCGCGGCGGTGGACGAACTACGTGCGCCCGCCTGGTGGCACGCCGAGGTCGTCGCGCACGACCTCAGGACCTCCGACGTCGCGGTCGTCACCGTCCGCCCGGACCAGCCCTATCCCTTTCTCGCCGGGCAGTACACGAGCGTGGAGACGCCCTGGTGGCCCCGGGTCTGGCGGCACTACTCGTTCGCCTCGGCGCCCCGCTCGGACGGTCTGCTGACGTTCCACGTGAAAGCCGTTCCGGCCGGCTGGGTCTCCAACGCGCTGGTGCACCGCGCCCGGCCCGGAGACGTCATACGTCTGGGCCCGCCGGGCGGCTCGATGACCGTCGACCACACCAGCGACAGCGGGCTGCTCTGCCTGGGTGGCGGCACCGGCATAGCGCCCATCAAGGCCCTGGTCGAGGACGTGGCCGAGCACGGCCGCCGTCGTCCGGTCGAGGTGTTCTACGGCGCCCGCACCGACCAGGACCTGTACGACATCGACACCATGCTCAGGCTCCAGCAGAGCCATCCGTGGCTCTCCGTCCGGGCCATCATCGACCAGCAGGCCCATCTCCAGCTTCCCGACGCCATACGGGAGTACGGGCCCTGGAACGAGTTCGACGCCTATCTCTCGGGCCCGCCCGGGATGATCCGCAACGGAGTCGACGCCCTGCGGGACATCGGCATCCCCTCGGACCGCATACGGCACGACTCGGTCGAGGAGCTGATCGTCGTCGGGAACTGACCGGCTCTCCGGCTATCCGAGGTCGGGGGCGTGCATGGCGCGGACGCCCTCGATGTTGCCGTCCAGGTAGTGCCGCAGCGACAGCGGAACGAGGTGGACGGAGGCGATCCCGACGCGGGTGAACGGGACCCGGACGATCTCGTACTCGCCTGCCGGCTCCTCCACTTCGGGGCCGTGGCGCAGCGACGGGTCCATGGACTCCAGTCGGCAGACGAAGAAGTGCTGTACCTTCACGCCGGTCGCCCCGCCGTCCTCGCCGATGTGCTCCACGGTGTCCACGAAGCAGGGCACGACGTCGGTGATCTTGGCGCCGAGTTCCTCGTACACCTCGCGGTGCAGGGCGTCGACGACGGTCGGGTCCGCGGGTTCGACCCCGCCACCGGGCGTGACCCAGTAGGGATCGACACCGGGCTTGGTGCGCTTGATCAGGATCAGGTCGTCACCGTCCAGAAGAACGGCACGGGCGGTGCGCTTGACCACGGGTCGGACGGTCATGGGAGAAATGTGGCCCGGCTGGTTCCACGTGAAACATCGCACAGTGCCACGGTCTGAATGCGGCGAGTGAACCCCTGGAATGAGGGGCTCAACACCAGTGCGCGGCCGCCTGCTGGAGCCACTCGTGCGCCCGCGCGATGTGCGGCATGGCGAGCGTTCCGGTGCGCACTGCCAGGAAGTACGTACGCAGCGGCGGCACCGCGGGGTCGTGCAGCGCGATGATCTCGCCGCGGTCGAGGGCCGGGACACAGAGGTAGCGGGGCAGCACCGCCAGTCCGGCGCCCGCGATCGCACAGGCGAGCACCGCGCGCAGATCGGGGACGATGACCGCGCCCGAGCCCGCAGGGCGCGAGTCGAATACGGCGGCCCAGTAGCGCGAGACGAAGGGCAGCGACTCGTGGACCTCGACGACAGGCAGGTTCTCCAGCGCGGGCGCCCCCTTGAGCCGCAGCGTTCCAGGGCCGATCCGCTCGGCCCAGCGCGGGGCGGCGACCAGCGTGTGCTCCTCGTCGCACAGGGGGGTAGCGGTCAGGAGGGCGCCGCGGGGCCTGGCTGTACTGATGGCCAGGTCGTGGTGTCCGGCGGCCAGCCCCTCCAGCGTCTCCTCCGCGGTGCCGAACGAGGCGCGCAGCGCGAAGCCCTGGCCGTCGTCGCCGGTCAGCTTCGTCAGGGCGGGAAGAGCGCGTTCGGCGGTGAACTCCGGCGGGCCGGCGAGGTGCAGCGTCCGTAACGAGGACTCGTCGTCCAGACCGCTTTCGGCTATCTCCACCAGGGCGTCGAGATGCGGCGCCGCCTTGTGGGCGAGTTCGTCGCCGATGGTCGTGGGCGTCACCCCGCGGGCCTGCCGTAGGAACAGGGGACGGCCCAGCTGGCGCTCGAGGGTGCGGATCTGGGAGGTGACGGCCGGCTGGGAGAGGCCCAGCAGCGCGGCGGCGCGGGTGAAGGAACCAGCCCGGTGCACGGTGACGAAGGTGCGCAGCAAGGCCAGATCCATGACACGCCCTTCCCTTCCGCTGCTCTCCTCCGGCCCCCGGGCAGGCACCAACTATAAATAAGTCGATAGGCCTCTGTCGCTACCGTGATTGGACACTGACAGAGAGTCAACTAGCCTTGGTCGCGCGGTTCTTCGTGGGAGGAACCGGGGGCGGTCCGAGCCACGAGGGGGGAGGCTCGGACCGCCGGCGGGGTGGGACGGAAGCGCCTGAACCGGTCACTGTGCCGACTCGTCCAGAGCCCGTAGTACATCCGCCACCAGGTCCGCGGGATCCTCGGCGCCGACGGACATGCGGATGAAGCCCTCCGGGACCGGGTCTCCGCCCCAGCGGGCGCGGCGTTCGGCCGTGGAGCGCACGCCGCCGAAGCTCGTCGCGTCCTCGACCAGGTGCAGTGCCGCAAGGAAACGCTCGGCACGCGCGCGCGTGGGCAGCGTGAAGGAGACCACGCAGCCGTAGCGTCGCATCTGCTGTGAGGCGATCTTGTGCGCCGGATCGTCGGGCAGCCCGGGATAGCGCAGCCCGGAGACGTCGGGCCGCTGTCGCAGTGCCTCGGCGAGCACGAGGGCCGTCGCGTTCTGCCGGTCGATGCGCAACTGGAGCGTGGCGAGGGAGCGGTGCGCGAGCCAGGCCTCCATGGGCCCCGAGATCGCGCCGACGATCTTGCGCCAGCGGCGTACGGCGGCCATCGCCTCGGCGTCACGACCGGTGACATAGCCCAGCAGGACATCACCGTGCCCGGTCAGCTGCTTGGTGCCGCTGGCCACGGAGAAGTCGGCGCCCAGCTCCAGCGGGCGCTGCCCGAGCGGGGTGGCGAGGGTGTTGTCGACGGCCACCAGCGCGCCGCGCGCGTGCGCCGCCTCCGCCAGCCGCCGGATGTCGCACACGTCGAGCCCCGGGTTCGACGGCGACTCGATCCACAGCAGCCGCGCGCCGTCGAGGACCTCCAGCTGGGCGTCACCGCCGGTGGGCGCCGTGCGCACCTCGATGCCGTACGCCTCCAACTGGGCGCGGACCAGCGGCAGCACCTGGTAGCCGTCGGAGGGCAGGACCACCGCGTCGCCCGCACGCAGCTGGGAGAACAGCACCGCGGAGATCGCTGCCATCCCGGAGGGGAACACCAGTGTCTCGACGTCGTCCTGCCCGGGCGCCTCCAGCTCGCCGATGGCGCGCTGCAGGAGGGTCCAGGTCGGGTTGTCGTCACGGCCGTAGGCGTACGGTCCCGACACATCGCCCGGAAGGTGGTAGTGCGCGGCGAACACCGGTCCGGGCAGGGTCGGTTCGTTCTTGACCGGCTCGGGCAGCCCGGCCCGTACCACGCGCGTGCCGTCGCCGATGCGGTCCGCGTCCTTTTCGGCGTCGCTCATGCGGCCCGTCCCTCCAGTTGTTCCCGTACGGCGGCGACCAGGCCGGTGTTCGCCGCCTCCACCATCTCAAGGCACTCCTCGAAGCCGTCCAGACCCCCGTAGTACGGGTCCGGTACGTCGAGGTCGTCGCCGGCCGCCGGGTCGTACGCGCGCAGCAGCCGCACCTTGCGGGCGGCCTCCTCTGTGGGCGCGAGGCGGCGCAGGGCCTTGAGGTGGCCGGTGTCGAGGGCGATCACCAGGTCGAGGCGGGCGAACCAGGAGGACTGGAACTGGCGAGCTATGTGCTCGGTGCCGTAGCCGTGCTCATCGAGGACCGAGACGGTGCGCGGGTCGGCGGCATCCCCCTCGTGCCAGCCGCCGGTACCGGCGCTGTCGACCTCCACCAGGCTCTGGAGACCGGCCTCCTCGATGCGCGTGCGGAAGACGGATTCGGCCATCGGGGAGCGGCAGATGTTGCCGGTGCACACGAAACAGACGCGGTAGGTCATGGCGGGCTCAGTCCTCGTCGGGCAGGACGAGGTGCAGCGCCCACGAGACGATGGAGATGATCAGACCGCCGAGTACCGCGGTCCAGAATCCCTCCACGTGGAAGCTCAGGTCGAGCTTGCCGCACACCCAGGAGGTCAACAGCAGCATCAGTGCGTTGACCACCAGGGTGATCAGTCCGAGGGTCAGGATGAACAACGGGAAGGTGAGCACCTTCATGATCGGCTTGACCAGGAAGTTCACCAAGCCGAAGATCAGCGCGACAACGATCAGCGTGCCGACCTTCTTGCCCGTGTTGTCACCTGTGAGGGTGATCTTGTCGAGAAGCCATACGGCGACGGCGAGAGCGCCCGCGTTGGCGATCGTCTTGACTACGAAATTCTTCATGTGTCTGATCGTGGCAGACCAGATCGACGGCGAGCAGTGGGGCGAGGGCGGACAACAGCGATGAAGGCTTTCCGGCTGGACGAACTGGAGGCGGAGCGCGCCGCCAACGAGGGGGCCTACCTGCAGTTCCTGCGTGAGCGGAACATGTCGGTCGGCCTGTACGCCCTCAACGCGGGCGAGCACGATCCACAGAAGCCGCACAGCCAGGACGAGGTGTACTTCGTCGTCAGCGGCCGCGCATCGATCACGGTCGGTCTGGAGACCACCCAGGTGGCGCGCGGCAGCGTGGTGTACGTGCCGGCCGGCGTCGCCCACAAGTTCCACCACATCACCGAGGATCTGCGGGTTCTGGTCGTCTTCTCTCCGCCCGAGGCCTGACCCCGGGTCTCGGGGTTCCCTAGGGGGCGGGTCAGGGGACGACAAGGGGTGCGAGGCCCCCACGGGACCCTCTGGCGGCCCTAGCATCGAGTGCAGACATCGAGAACTGCGTCCACGACAGCGCGCAGTACGCCGTGAACGCACCGGAACGCAAAGGACGAGCGCAATGCGAGAGATTTTCGCGGGGCTGCCGTGGTGGGTGAAGTGGGTCGCGGTGCCGGTCATCGCCCTGGTCGTGTTCGGCAGCCTGATAGCGACCGTGGTCGGCTTCGTGATCGGCCTGCTCTTCAAGGCGCTGGTCTTCGTCGCCCTGGTCGGCGGACTGATCTACATCGTGCGCAAGTTCATGTCGAACTCCTCGTCGCGCAGCGACTGGTGAGGGACGAGGGAGCCGGTCAGCGGTAACGGGAGGCGCCGGTTCCCTCGGGGGAGGGAAGTTTCCCCGGCAGGCCGTCCGCATACGGTGGCGGGCGGTTAGAGTCCGGAACCCCACGCGGGGCCGGGCCCCGCGGGCGGCGTACACCCCCACCCGTGTTCTCTCCGCACGGGCTGCCCCCACCTCGCGCTTCGGGAGTGACCCTTGGCCACGGTTGACACCGCACCGGCAGAACCCCACGCAGCCCCCGCCTCGGCGCGCTCCTGCACACCTCCCGTGCAGCGGCCACCCACCGCGTCCGTACCGGGACAACCACACGCTGGCCCCGTCCCCGGACCATCGCACGCCAATGACACCCCGGGGCAACCGCCTGCCGCGACCCTCATCGGATCCGTCCAGCGCGCTATCCGCCTGCTGGAGACCGTTGCCGCACACGAGTACGGCGCCCCCGCCAAGCAACTCGCCCGCGAGACCGGCCTAGCCCTGCCCACGACCTATCACCTGTTGCGCACCCTCGTGCACGAGGGCTATTTGCGCCGCGAGAAAGGGCTGTTCTTCCTCGGCGACGCGGCCGAGCGGCTGAGCAGCAGCGGAGCACAGCAGAAACGTCGCAGCGCGGTGGCCGACACCCTCGCGCACTGGCGCGATTCCATCGGTGTGCCGCTGTACTACGCGATGTACCGGGACGGTGAGATCGAGGTCATGTGCGTCTCCGACTCGCCCGAGGCCCCCGCGGTCGAGGAGTGGGCCGACTTCCGCGAGACGGGCCACGCGCACGCGATCGGGCAGTGCCTGCTCTCCCAGCTGGACGAGGACGCCCGTCGGGACCACCTGGCCCGCTATCCGGCGCAGTCCATCACGCCGTACACCGTGCGGGACAACCACGCCCTGCTGCGCCGGCTGGCCCGGATGCCACGGATGGAGCCGGTGGTGGAGCGTCAGGAGTACGCGCTCGGCACGGTCTGCGCCGCGATTCCGATCACGGTCGGCACCACGGCGGCCACGATGGCCATTTCGCTGCCCGCCCACCATGCCGACCGCCTGCTGCCCGCCGCTCGCCGTCTACAGGCCGAGATCGGGCGACATCTGGGCTCGCTGGCGCTCTCTATCAGTATCTGAAAACTCACTCCTTGTGATCTCCTGTGTACGTTCAGCAAGATTTGACCACGGTCGAGGGGATCAATCCCGGCCAGTCGATGTCATGTGACGGGGTAGGCGATGCGTGGATCGGTACAGGCAGAAGTCATGATGAGTTTTCTCGTGTCGGAGGAGCTCTCCTTCCGCATTCCGGTGGAATTGCGCTACGAGACCTGTGATCCCTATGCCGTGCGGCTGACCTTCCATTTGCCCGGCGATGCACCGGTGACCTGGGCCTTCGGCCGCGAACTGCTGATCGACGGGGTCGGGCGGCCGTGCGGGGAGGGGGACGTGCACATCGCACCCGCCGACGCCGAGGTGCTGGGCGAGGTGCTCATCCGCCTTCAGGTCGGCTGCGACCAGGCACTGTTCCGCTCCTCGGCGCCGCCGCTCGTGGCCTTCCTCGACCGCACGGACAAGCTTGTGCCGCTCGGCCAGGAGAGTGCGCTGGCCGACTTCGACGCCCACCTCGACGAGGCCCTGGACCGCATCCTGGCCGAGGAGCAGAGCGCCGGCTGAAGCGTTACGGCAACGGAGGCGCCGGGCGCTCCGCCGTGCCGTGTGAGACTGCGCAGGAACGCTTCTTCAATGGGTTTCCGGCCGGCAGGGCCCGCTCACCGCTTCCGGCGGCGGCCTCTGCCGCCGCGCGCCGGAGCGGGCTGGGCACCAGCAGGGGCCGCCGTGTCCGGTGCCGGCCGGTCGGCCGACACCACCAGCGCGGCGAGGGCGGTGGTCACCGGGACCGAGGCGACCAGGCCGATCGAGCCCACCAGCGTGCGCACGATCTCCTCGGCCACCAGCTCGCTGTTGGCGACCGTGCCCACGCTGCTCTGCGCGATCGAGAACAGCAGCAGCAGCGGCAGCGCGGCACCGGCGTAGGCGAGCACGAGGGTGTTGACCACGGAGGCGATGTGGTCACGGCCGATCCGGATGCCCGCCCGGTACAGCCCGCGCCAGCCCATCGCCGGATTGGCCTCGTGCAGCTCCCAGACCGCCGACGTCTGCGTCACCGTCACATCGTCCAGGACACCCAGCGAGCCGATGATGACGCCGGCCAGCAGCAGACCGCTCATGTCGATCGACGGATACAGGCCGTGGATCAGACCGGTGTTGTCGTCCGTGTTGCCGGTGAGCGCGGCCCAGTCGATGAACTCCGAGCCGAGGAAGCCGATCAGCAGCAGGGAGACCAGCGTGCCGAGCACCGCGACCGACGTACGGGCCGACAGCCCATGGCACATGTAGAGCGCGATGAGCATGATCGCGCTCGACCCGACGACGGCCACCAGCAGTGGATTCGACCCCTGCAGGATCGCGGGCAGGATGAAGAGCGTCAGCACCATGAAGCTCACGGCCAGTGCGACCAGCGCCATGACACCGCGCATCCGGCCCACCACCACGACGGCGAGCGCGAAGATCCCCGCGAGCAGCGCCATCGGGAACTTACGGTTCACATCGGTCACGGAGTACTGCAGGTCCTTCGGCGCCGAGGGCTCGTAGGCGACCACGACCTCCTCGCCCTGGCGCAACTGCCGTGACTGGTCGGGCTGCACGATCTCGGTGAACGTACGGCCCTTGTCGTTTCCGGTGTCGACGCGGATCGTCGCCTTCTTGCAGGTGCCGTTCGCCTCCTGCTGCGCGGAATTGCCCTCGGCGGTGGAGGTGTCGCCCGTCGGGGTGTCCCCCGAGGCGTTCACCGACTTGCAGCTCACCTCGATGACCTTGGTGACCGTGGCCTGCTGCGTCTGGCGGTCGAAGCCCACGCCGGTGCGCTCGTGCGACGGGGCCCCTCCGGGCCACAGCAGGACCAGGCCGACCACGACCGCAGCCGTGAACGGGATCAGGATCGCCGCGATGACCTTGCGCAGATGCTTCGAGACGGGCGCGGCGGGTCCATGGCTGTGGCTGTGACCGTGCGTGTGGCCATGTCCATCGCCCGGGCCGGGGCCATGCGGATGCCCGTGGCTGCCGCCGGTACCCGACGCGTGGAGGTGCCCGTGCCCCTGAGCCTGCCCGGGGCTGTGGCCGGTTCTCTGGCCGGGCTGCAGGGGCCCGTGGCCGTCGGCGGCACCGCTGCTGCCGTGGGGAGCCCGGCCGGGCCCTTCACCGCCTCCGTGGCCGTCATGGCCGTGTCCGCCGCCCTGTCCGGAGCCGCCTCCGCGCGGCGGCTCGGGGGGCGGGTACGGGTACTGCTCCGTCGTGGTCACCGCCAGATCATCGCAAGAACGGTAGGGGCCCTCTGTTCACCGCGCCCGAATTGACGCTAGCGTGGAGCCACCTTTGCACACGCGGGAGCTCGGAGCACCGGGCTGAGAGGGCGCTGACCTCCGTATTCGCGATGTTTCACGTGGAACGTGGTTTCACGGGAAACATCGACAGACGGAAACCGCTGCGTCGACCGCCGAACCTGTTACCGGGTAATGCCGGCGTAGGGAGTAGGTCTCATGACCAACAAGGACGCACGCACGCCTGCCTCCGTCCAGGACGAGAAGTCCCAGGAGGCCGGGAAGTCCATCGGCTGGCACAAGGCGTACGTCGAGGGCACCCGCCCCGACCTGCGCGTGCCTGTCCGTCAGGTGCACCTCACCAACGGGCAGTCGGTCACGCTGTACGACACATCGGGCCCGTACACCGATCCGCTCGTCGATACCGATGTCCGCAGGGGCCTGCCGCCGCTGCGGGAGACTTGGATCATCGCCCGCGGCGACACCGAGGAGTACGCGGGCCGTCCCGTCCGCCCCGAGGACGACGGGATCAAGCACACCTCGCCGCGCGGCGGGCTGCGCAATCTGGACGCGGTCTTCCCCGGGCGCCCGCGTCAGCCGCGCCGGGGCCGTGACGGCAAGGCGGTCACGCAGCTCGCGTACGCGCGCCAGGGCGAGATCACGCCCGAGATGGAGTACGTGGCCATTCGGGAGAACGTCTCTCCCGAGGTGGTCCGCGAGGAGATCGCCGCGGGCCGTGCGGTGCTGCCGGCCAACGTCAACCACCCGGAGATCGAGCCGATGATCATCGGCAAGCGGTTCCTGGTGAAGGTCAACGCCAACATCGGCAACTCCGCGGTCACCTCCTCCATCGAGGAGGAGGTCGAGAAGATGACGTGGGCGACCCGCTGGGGCGCCGACACGGTCATGGACCTCTCCACCGGCCGCAACATCCACACGACCCGCGAGTGGGTGCTGCGCAACTCCCCCGTCCCCATCGGCACGGTGCCGCTCTACCAGGCGCTGGAGAAGGTCGACGGCAGGGCCGAGGAACTGACCTGGGAGATCTACAAGGACACCGTCATCGAGCAGGCCGAGCAGGGCGTGGACTACATGACCGTCCACGCGGGCGTGCGCCTGCCGTACGTGCCGCTCACGGCCAACCGCAAGACCGGCATCGTCTCGCGCGGCGGCTCGATCATGGCCGCGTGGTGCCTGGCGCACCACAGGGAATCGTTCCTGTACGAGAACTTCGAGGAGCTCTGCGAGATTCTCGCCGCCTACGACGTCACGTACTCGCTCGGCGACGGCCTCAGGCCGGGCTCGATCGCGGACGCCAACGACGAGGCGCAGTTCGCGGAGTTGCGGACGCTCGGGGAACTCAACACGATCGCCAAGCGTTTCAACGTACAGACCATGATCGAGGGCCCGGGCCACGTCCCGATGCACAAGATCAAGGAGAACATCGACCTTCAGCAGGAGATCTGCGATGAAGCTCCGTTCTATACGCTCGGCCCGCTGACGACAGACGTCGCGCCGGCGTACGACCACATCACCTCCGGCATCGGTGCCGCGATGATCGCCTGGTGGGGCACGGCGATGCTCTGCTACGTCACGCCCAAGGAGCACTTGGGTCTGCCCAACCGTGACGACGTCAAGACCGGTGTCATCACCTACAAGATCGCCGCCCACGCAGCCGACCTCGCCAAGGGACACCCCGGTGCGCAGGAGTGGGACGACGCGCTGTCCGACGCCCGCTTCGAGTTCCGGTGGGAGGACCAGTTCAACCTCGCCCTGGACCCCGACACGGCACGGGAGTTCCACGACGAGACGCTGCCGGCCGAGCCCGCCAAGACGGCCCACTTCTGCTCCATGTGCGGGCCGAAGTTCTGCAGCATGAAGATCTCGCAGGACATCCGCCGTGAACACGGCGGCACCAAGACCGAGATCGAGGAGGGCATGGCCCAGAAGTCGAAGGAGTTCGCGGCCGCGGGAAACCGGGTGTACCTGCCGTTGGCGGACTGACGCATCTGGATGGGCGCTGCTCCTCGGGATGCGAAGCCCGGGGAGCAGCCCCACCACTGATCGGTGGACAGGGGGCGTCTCGTCGCTGCCGAGAGCAGCGCGGTGGTCCGGTTGCCGGATCCCACGGCCTGAGCCCTGGTGGTCGGGTCCGGCGGTGAGGACGGCGACGACCCTGCTGGTCATGTCCTCGGCCGTATTCAGCGGAGTCGAGGTGTAGGACAGGAGGAATCGGGTGGTCAGGCCGCGAGTGGCGAACATACGGCTGCGGAAGCCGTAGTTCTCGCCGGTCTTGCCCCAGAAGGTCACGCCGTTCCCGCTGTCGGGGCTGGAGCGAGAAGACCTCCGGGATGTCCCCCACTGCAACCCGGGTGGAGCCCCGAGGGGGCTCTGGTGCGCGGTAGGCGTCAGGTCCGCTGCCGTGAGGCTGGGGCCCTGGCGCGGGCGGGGCCGGGTGTCCGGCCGCGCCCCCGGTGGGGGCGGGGCCGGGCTATTCCGGCTGGTGTTCCGGGCCACCGAAGTCGGGGCTCGTGTAGTCCGGGCTGGTGAAGCTCGGACGGTCGGAGGCGGAGCCGTCGTCGGGGCTGCTGAAGCCGGGCCGGTCGTAGCCGAGGCGCGGCATGCGGCCGGTCGGGGCCGGCGGGGCTGTGCGGTGCAGGGCTGCCGTGCCGGGCTGGGCGAGTGCGTCCCGCAGGAACGGCAGGATGCCGCGCTCCAACAGGGCCTCTCGCCAGGCGTCTCTGGCCCTGGCGACCTCCGCGCTCGCCGCGTCGTGGGCTCCGGCTTCCGCCGAGGCGCTGTTGCGCAGCGCGGTGAGCAGCAGCCCGACCGCGGCGACGAGGATCGCTGCCGCGGCCACGGCGCCGAACACCCACCCCGCGGTGAGCATGGTCTGGGCGAAGGCCTGGCCGGGAGCCAGCATCTTCAGGATGTAGCCGACGAGCAGGAAGATCGCCGCGGCGGTCCCGGCGAGGACGGGTGCCAGCACCGCGATCACGGCGATGGCACCCGCTCCGGTCGTCTCGGCTGCTTCGCTGAGGGTGGTGGCGAGCCCCATCGCGTCCGGCCCCGCCTCGGCGGAACCGGAATCGCCGGCGGACGAGGGGGTGGACGGCGCCGGGTGGCGCAGTTCCTCGCGGACCTTCACGTAGTGCTGATACTCGGCCGTCGCGGCCGCCGTGATGATTGCGGTGGCGTTGAGCGCCATGGTGCGCAGCTGTTCGGGGTTGAGTCGCTGCCCGACAGCGGCCAGTTCCGGTCGGTGTGGTGCGGAGCGCAGCGCCTCATCGAGGACCCGCTCGAATTCCTGGCGGTCCTCGCTCAGCAGGTGCTGCGGAACGCTGTTCATGTGCATCCCCCGATGCTCCGTAGGGCTTGGGGCTCGCACGCCGGCGAGCCGTCGGGCAGAAACGGAGGGGAGCCTGCTACGGATAAGCCGATGGTAGAGCCGTGACGGCACACGGTGACAGGGGATTGCCGGAAATTGCGTGCGACCTGCGCCCATACGCCAGGGGTTCGCCTGCCCCCTGATTGCTCAGATATCCAGGGGAAGTTGCTGGACCAGCAGCTTTCCGGCCATGGTCACACCGCCGTCCATGGCGATGGCGAGTCCCTCGGCGTAGACGTGCGGTCCCTCGACGACGGGTCCGTTGTCCTCCTCGCCGTCCTCGGAGCCGACTTCGCCGAGCAGATAGGGGATGGGGCTGTGGCCGTGAACGATGCGGGTGCCGCCGTACGTATCGAGCAGGGAGCGCACGGCGTCGGCGCCGCCCTCGTCGCGGAAGGAGAAGCGCTTGGTGAACTTGCGGAACAGATCCCAGCATTCGTCCGCGTCATTGCGCGTGAGCGTCTCGCGGACGGTGTCGTTGACCGCCTCGATCGAGTCGCCGTAGTCGAGATAGGCGGTGGTGTCGGAGTGGACGAGCAGATACCCGTCGACCTCCTCGATGGCATCGAGGCGGGCCATCCATTGCAGGTGGTGGTCCTGGAGGCGGTCCATGTCGGTCTTCTGGCCGCCGTTGAGCAGCCAGGCCGCCTGGAAGGTGGCGGTGCCCGCGCCGGAGTTGACGGGGGTGTCGCCGAACCGCTTGGCGCCGAGCAGCAGCAGCTCGTGGTTGCCCATGAGGGCCTTGCAGTAGCCGCCGGCCGCGGCCGCCTCGGCGGACAACCGCATCACCAGGTCGATGACGCCGATGCCGTCCGGCCCGCGGTCGGTGAAGTCGCCGAGGAACCACAGCCGGGCGGTGCCCGCGCACCACTGCCCGGAAGCGTCGATCAGGCCCTGCTCCTGCAGGGCGGCCATCAGTTCGTCGTGGTAGCCGTGGACGTCGCCGACGACGTACAGCGGGCCGGGGCCGGTCGAGGGCTCCGGGGCGGGGGCGGCGAGTACCGGTTCGACGGGGACCTGGAGGGTGTCGCCACGGTTGACGACGGGCAGGTCGCGCTGGGTGGGCGTGTAGCCCTCGTCCATGGGCGGGAGGGTGTCACCGGGGTGGGTGTGGGCGTACGGACCGGTCTCGTGGACGTACGCGGGTACCCGGAAGTCGCGCAACGTCGCCGTCCGCTCCACTTCGGGTCCCTGACCGGCCCCCTGAGTCATCAGACCCCTCCACCATCGCGCCGCAGCTGCACCGCTTCGGACTGCCTGGTCGCAGCGGCCCGCGGTGTCGTGGGCCCATCATAGGAATGCGCGTCGCGCCGTGTGATGACCCAGGGGTGGTGAATCGGAGCAAGACTCCAGTTCATCGCGGCTTTCGCCCCGTTTGGGCAGGGGTTCGGCCGCAGTCCGCCCTGTGTCGATCCCACGGCTGCGGGTCGGCTGACCCGTTTGGGGACGCGTCGAGCCGTGCGCCTTGACGGAGCCGAGCCCTCGTCGGCGGGCCGGCCAACCGGAAGGTGCGGTCGGGCCGCCGTGCGGTGGGCGATCGGGCGGTGCCCGGCAGGCGGCCGTAGTACGACCCCTGGGTGCCCCGCCCCGCGCCGGCTCCGCTATCCCTCTTCCGGGGTCCGCGGCGGGCTGACGGTCGTGCGCGGGGGACGCCGCTGGGACGAGGTGCGCACGATCAGCTCGGTCGGTATCACCTGCTCGACGGGCTGGTCCGACTCGACCCCCTCGATGGCGTCGATGAGGAGCTGGACCACCGCGGTGCCGATCCGGCGCGGCTTCAGGGAGAGCGTGGTGATGGGCGGCTCGGTGTTGGCGTACACCGTGGACTCGCTGCAGCACACCAGCAGCAGGTCGTCCGGGACGCGCAGGCCGTAGCGGCGGGCGGCGGCGAGCAGGTCGGTGCCGTTGGGGTCGAACAGGCCGTAGACGGCGTCCGGGCGGTCGGGGCGGGCGAGCAGCCGGTCGGCGGCGACGGCGCCCGCGCACGGGTCGTGCGCCGGGTAGGCCTCGTAGACCGGGTCCTGGCCGACGCGCTCGCACCAGCGCAGGTAGGCCGTCGTCGACAGATGGGTGTACGTGTCCGTCGTCGTGCCCGTGAGCAGGCCGATCCGGCGGGCGCCCGCGTCGGCGAGGTGGTCGAGGATGCCGAGGACGGCGGCCTCGTGGTCGTTGTCGACCCAGGCGGTGACCGGGAGCGCGCCCGCAGGGCGGCCGTCGGAGACGACCGGCAGGCCCTGCCGCACGAGTTCGCTGACGACCGGGTCCTGGTCGGAGGGATCGATGACGACCGTGCCGTCCAGGGCCACGTTGGACCACACGTCGTGGCGGGAGGTCGCGGGCAGGATGACCAGGGCGTAGCCGCGGGCGAGCGCGGCCGAGGTGGCGGCCCGTGCCATCTCGGCGAAGTACGCGAACTCCGTGAAGGTGAAGGGTTCATCCCCGTACGTCGTCACGGTCAGGCCGATCAGCCCCGACTTGCCGGTACGGAGGGTGCGGGCGGCGGCCGAGGGGCGATACCCCAGCCGGTCGGCGACCTCGCGGACATGGCGCCGGGTGGCATCCGGGAGCCGACCCTTGCCGTTGAGGGCATCGGAGACGGTCGTGATGGAGACCCCGGCGGCGGCGGCAACGTCTCTGATGCCCGCTCGGCCCGGCCGACTGCCTCGACGTGAGGTTTCCGCGCGGCTCACCTGGTGCTTCCCTGCTGCTGTCATGGCGAGCCGATAGTAGGGCTCATGCGGTGGGGTAGTGCGGACGCATATGCACGCGTTGACAGGCACGTTTCTGCATGGTCATAACGGGTCAACTACTTTAGAAAACAAGTCAGTTGAGCGTTCCCATGGCAAGACGTGTCTTGTCGACGCGCATGGGCCTGCCAAGTGTCCGATGTTTCGAAGAGGTCTCAACTCACCTTCACGGGTGATGCGCGCCACGGCGCGAGCCACCGGCGCATAGATATATGTGCGGCGCGCCCCCCGATACGTACGCCTTCGTCTGTTGGTGCCCCTGATGCCTGTGTGACGGATGAGGTTCGCGTCTTGCTGTCCCGCATCTGTTCGCAGGGGCGCCGAATCCTCATAAGGTGAGCAGTATTGGAAGCCGGCGGCGTCGACGGTCCGCCGGTGGTCGCGAGGAGGAATGCGGTGAGCGAGACGAGCCCCAAGCTGCGCGCCGAGCTGGAGGGTATCCCCACCTACAAGCCGGGCAAGCCCGCAGCGGCCGGCGGGCCGGTCGCCTACAAGCTGTCCTCCAACGAGAACCCGTATCCGCCGCTGCCCGGTGTGATGGAGAGCGTGACGGCGGCTGCCTCCAACTTCAACCGCTACCCGGACATGGCCTGTACGGGGCTGATGAACGAGCTGTCGGAGCGCTTCGGTGTCCCGCTCTCCCACCTGGCCACCGGCACCGGCTCGGTGGGTGTCGCCCAGCAGCTGATCCAGGCCACCAGCGGGCCCGGCGACGAGGTGATCTACGCCTGGCGCTCCTTCGAGGCGTACCCGATCATCACGCAGATCAGCGGCGCCCGGTCGGTTCGGGTGCCGCTCACGCCGGGCGATGTGCACGACCTGGACGCGATGGCGGATGCGATCACCGACCGGACTCGTCTGATTTTCGTCTGCAACCCCAACAACCCGACCGGCACGGTGGTGCGGCGCGCCGAGCTGGAGCGATTCCTCGACCGGGTGCCCGGCGATGTGCTGGTGGTGCTGGATGAGGCCTACCGCGAGTTCATCCGCGACCCCGAGGTGCCCGACGGGGTCGAGCTGTACCGGAAGCGGCCCAATGTCTGTGTCCTGCGCACGTTTTCCAAGGCGTACGGCCTCGCCGGGCTGCGTGTCGGCTTTGCGATCGGACATGAGCCGGTGGCGGCGGCCCTGCGCAAGACGGCGGTGCCCTTCGGTGTCAGCCAGCTCGCGCAGGAGGCGGCGATTGCCTCGCTGCGTGCCGAGGACGAACTGCTGGGCCGGGTCGGCTCGCTGGTGTGTGAGCGCACGCGTGTGGTCGACACGCTGCGCGCCCAGGGGTGGACGGTGCCGGAGTCCCAGGCCAACTTCGTGTGGCTGCGGCTGGGTGAGCGCACGGCCGCGTTCGCGGCGGCGTGCGAGGAGCACGGTGTGGTGGTCCGGCCGTTCCCGGGCGAGGGTGTGCGGGTGACGATCGGGGAAACCGAGGCGAACGACATCTTCCTGAAGGTGACGGAAGCGTTCCACAAGGAGATCTGAGAGGTCTCCGCACGAGTGCCGAAGCGGATACGAAGGGGCCTCGCCTTGTGCGGGGCCCTACTCGTCGATCAGCTCCACGCGTACGGGGTCGCCATCCCGCACGGTCGCGAGGACAGCGGCGTCCCCGTCCAGGCGTCCGAGGACGTTGCACGGGCTCGCGAGGCGGCACTCGTTGCCGCGTGAGATCGGCGTCCGGCCGTAGGGGAGCGCGAGGGCGTCGCCGTCCGTCCAGAAGGCCACTGTGCCGCGCTCCACGACCTGTCGGGCATCCGTTTCACGTGAAACGGAGACGCCTGTGTCGAAGTAGACCTCCTCGCCCCAGGTGCGGGCGGTGGAGGTGAGCGGCAGGGCCTTGCCGAGGGCCAGGGTGGTCGGTGTGTCGTCGAGGGTCGCGGTGGCGTTGCCCGCGGGCCAGGAAATGCGTATCTGCATGGCGGGCAATTCAACAATATGTTGAAGTCGCTGCCAAGGCCCCGACTCGACGGCAGAGGGGGGACCCCCCTTCGATCGCCGAAAATCAGTGCGTCATAATGGCTTGTGAATGTGAACGCGTTCACAAGCGTGTCCCACTTGCTCCCGTGTTGTGCGTGACAAAAGGGGCAAACAGCCGCTACCGCGGCGAAGTAAGGAGCTGACGACGTGGATTTGGCTTTGGCGCCGGAGACGTTGGCGCGCTGGCAGTTCGGCATCACCACCGTCTACCACTTCCTGTTCGTCCCGCTGACGATCTCCCTGGCCGCCCTCACCGCCGGGCTTCAGACGGCCTGGGTGCGCACGGAGAAGGAGAAGTACCTTCGTGCGACAAAGTTCTGGGGCAAGCTCTTCCTGATCAACATCGCGATGGGTGTGGTCACCGGCATCGTGCAGGAGTTCCAGTTCGGTATGAACTGGTCGGACTACTCGCGCTTCGTCGGTGACATCTTCGGCGCCCCGCTCGCCTTCGAGGCCCTGATCGCGTTCTTCTTCGAGTCCACCTTCATCGGCCTGTGGATCTTCGGCTGGGACAAGCTGCCCAAGAAGATCCACCTGGCCTGCATCTGGATGGTCTCGATCGGCACGATCCTGTCGGCGTACTTCATCCTCGCGGCCAACTCCTGGATGCAGCACCCCGTCGGCTACAAGATCGACAAGGCGAAGGGGCGTGCCGAGCTGACCGACTTCTGGGCCGTGCTGACCCAGAACACCGCGCTCAGCCAGGCCTTCCACACCCTCTCCGCGGCCTTCCTGACGGGCGGCGCCTTCATGGTGGGCATCGCCGCCTTCCATCTGTCCCGCAAGAAGCACATCCGCGAGATGAAGACCTCGCTGCGGCTCGGCCTGATCACCGTGGCCATCGCCGGTCTGCTCACCGCGGTCAGTGGTGACGTGCTCGGTAAGGTCATGTTCAAGCAGCAGCCGATGAAGATGGCGGCTGCCGAGGCGCTGTGGGACGGCCAGAAGCCGGCGCCGTTCTCGATCTTCGCCTACGGCGACGTCGAGAAGGGCCACAACACCGTGGCCATAGAGATCCCGGGCCTGCTGTCGTTCCTGGCCGACGACAACTTCACCTCGTACGTGCCCGGAATCAACGACGTCAACAAGGCCGAGCAGCAGAAGTTCGGGCCCGGCGACTACCGGCCCAACATCCCGGTTGCCTTCTGGGGCTTCCGCTGGATGATCGGCTTCGGCATGGCCTCCTTCACCATCGGGCTCGCCGGACTGTGGCTGACCCGGAAGAAGTTCATGCTGCCGCAGCACCTGAGGGTCGGTGACGACGAGGTGCCGCACTTGGTGCTGTTCAAGAACAAGGCGCTCGGCGCGAAGCTGACCACCTGGTACTGGCGCATCGCGATCTGGACCCTGGCCTTCCCCCTGGTCGCCAACTCCTGGGGCTGGATCTTCACCGAGATGGGCCGTCAGCCGTGGGTCGTCTACGGCGTCCTGCAGACCCGGGACGCGGTCTCCCCCGGCGTCTCCCAGGGCGAGGTCCTCACCTCGATGATCGTCTTCACCACGCTGTACGCGATCCTCGCCGTCATCGAGGTCAAACTGCTCGCGAAGTACGTCAAGGCAGGCCCGCCCGAACTGACCGAGGCCGACCTCAACCCGCCCACGAAGATCGGCGGCGACACTCGTGACGCCGACAAGCCGATGGCCTTCTCGTACTAGGCCGAGGGAACAGTCATGGAACTTCACGACGTCTGGTTCGTCCTGATCGCCGTCCTGTGGACCGGCTACTTCTTCCTGGAGGGCTTCGACTTCGGGGTCGGCATCCTCACCAAGCTGCTCGCCCGGAACCGGCCCGAGCGCCGGGTGCTGATCAACACCATCGGGCCCGTCTGGGACGGCAACGAGGTGTGGCTGCTCACCGCGGGCGGTGCGACCTTCGCCGCCTTCCCGGAGTGGTACGCCACCCTCTTCTCCGGCTTCTACCTGCCCCTGCTGGTCATCCTGGTCTGCCTGATCGTCCGGGGCGTTGCCTTCGAGTACCGGGCGAAGCGGCCTGAGGAGAACTGGCAGCGCAACTGGGAGACGGCCATCTTCTGGACCTCGCTCATCCCGGCGTTCCTGTGGGGCGTGGCCTTCGGGAACATCGTGCGGGGTGTGAAGATCGACCAGCACTTCGAGTACGTCGGCACCCTCGGGGACCTGTTCAACTCGTACGCCCTGCTCGGCGGCCTGGTGACGCTGACCCTGTTCACTTTCCACGGAGCGGTGTTCACCGCGCTGAAGACCGTGGGGGACATCCGACTGCGGGCACGGAAGCTGGCGCTGTGGGTCGGTCTCGTCACGGCTGCCCTGGCTCTCGCCTTCCTGCTGTGGACGCAGGCCGACAGCGGGGACGGCAAGAGCCTGGTGGCCCTGATCGTGGCAGTCGCCGCGCTGGTGGCGGCTCTGGTGGCCAATCAGGTAGGGCGCGAGGGGTGGTCGTTCGCGCTGTCCGGCGTGACCATCGTGGCGTCCGTGGCGATGCTCTTCCTGTCGCTCTTCCCGAACGTCATGCCGTCCACGCTCGACGCGGACTGGAGCCTCACGGTCACCAACGCCTCGTCGAGCCCCTACACCCTGAAGATCATGACGTGGTGCGCCGCCATCGCCACGCCGCTCGTCCTGCTGTACCAGAGCTGGACCTACTGGGTGTTCCGCAAGCGCATCGGCACGCAGCACATCGCTCCTGACGCTGCCGCCGCACACTGAGTCCGGTGAGGGTGTGTTTCACGTGAAACACACCCTCTGGGCCGAAGGGCATGTTTCACGTGAAACCGATCGATCCACGTCTCCTGCGATACGCCCGCGCCACCCGCTTCTTCCTGATGGCGGTCGTCGGTCTGGGGGTCGCCGGCGCGGGGCTGGTCATCGCCCAGGCGATGCTCATCGCCGAGGTGGTGGTCGGAGCGTTCCAGCACGGGCAGTCCGTCGCTGAACTGCGCACTCCCCTGCTGCTGTTGGCGGCGGTGGCCGCGGGTCGATCGGTCGTCGCCTGGCTCACCGAACTCGCGGCACACCGTGCGAGCGCGGCCGTGAAGTCGGAGCTGCGGGGGCGGCTGCTGGAGCGTGCGGCTCAGCTCGGCCCCGGATGGCTCAGCGGGCAGCGGACCGGTTCGCTGGTCACCCTGGCCACACGTGGGGTCGATGCCCTGGACGACTATTTCTCGCGCTATCTGCCGCAGTTGGGGCTCGCGGTGGTCGTCCCGGTGGCCGTGCTGGCGCGGATCGTCACCGAGGACTGGGTGTCGGCGGCGATCATCGTCGGCACTCTGCCGCTCATCCCTCTCTTCATGATGCTGATCGGCTGGGCCACCCAGTCCCGGATGGACCGTCAGTGGCGGCTGCTGTCCCGGCTGTCCGGGCACTTCCTGGACGTGGTCGCCGGGTTGCCTACGCTGAAGGTGTTCGGCCGGGCCAAGGCGCAGGCCGAGTCCATCCGAAGGATCACCGGCGAGTACCGCCAGGCCACCCTGCGGACCCTGCGGATCGCCTTCCTCTCCTCGTTCGCCCTGGAGTTGCTGGCCACGCTGTCGGTCGCGCTGGTCGCCGTGACGATCGGCATGCGCCTGGTGCACGGCGACATGGACCTGTACATCGGCCTGGTGATCCTGGTGTTGGCGCCCGAGGCGTATCTGCCGCTGCGGCAGGTGGGGGCGCAGTACCACGCGGCGGCAGAGGGGCTCGCCGCGGCGGAGGAGATCTTCACCGTGCTCGAGACGCCGGTACCGGCGTCCGGGACCGTGGCGGTGCCCGAGGGTCCGCTGGCCTTCGACGGCGTGACGGTCCGCTACCCGGGGCGGTCGGCCGATGCCGTGACCGCCGCGTCCTTCACCGTCGAGCCCGGAGAGACCGTGGCCCTCGTCGGACCGAGCGGCGCGGGCAAGTCGACGCTGCTCAACGTGGTGCTGGGGTTCGTGCGGCCCACGGAGGGCCAGGTGCGGGTCGGGAGAACCGATCTCACAGACGTCGACCTCAAGGAGTGGCGGTCGCGGATCGCCTGGGTGCCGCAGCGGCCGCACCTGTACGCCGGGACCATCGCGGAGAATGTACGACTGGCCCGGCCCGACGCGGACGACACCTCCGTACGCCGGGCGCTGCGGGACGCGGGCGCCCTGGAGTTCGTGGACGCGCTGCCCGAGGGGGCCGGCACGATGCTCGGCGAGGACGGGGCCGGGCTGTCCGCCGGCCAGCGGCAGCGGCTCGCGCTGGCCAGGGCCTTCCTCGCGGACCGGCCCCTGCTGCTGCTGGACGAGCCCACGGCCGCTCTGGACGGGGCGACGGAGGCCGAGGTCGTGGCGGCGGTGCGGCGCCTCGCGACGGGCCGCACGGTGCTGCTGGTGGTACACCGGCCGGCACTGCTGGAGGTGGCGGACCGGGTGGTGCGGCTGGACCTCCCCGAGTCGCCCGTCGCCGGGTCGCCTGTCGCCACGGCCGCCGGAGACGACAGCCCGGCGACGCGCTCGCTCGAAGCGAGCGGCCCTGCCGGGGCCGAGCCGGACACCGCCGCCACGGCTCCTCGGCGGCGTGTCCTGGCCCGGGTGCGGGCCCTGGCCGGCCCACGGCGCGGCAGGCTTCTCCTCGCGCTGCTGCTCGGGAGCCTGGCGCTCGGCAGTGCCGTCGGGCTGATGGCCACGTCCGGCTGGCTCATCTCGCGGGCCTCGCAACAGCCGCCGGTGCTCTATCTGATGGTGGCCGTGACGGCCACGCGGGCGTTCGGGATCGGGCGGGCCGTCTTCCGCTACGCCGAGCGGCTGGTGTCGCACGACGCCGTGCTGCGGATGCTGGCCGACACCCGGGTCGCCGTCTACCGGCGGCTGGAGCGGCTGGCGCCCGCGGGGCTGCGGACGGCCCGCCGCGGCGATCTGCTCACCCGGCTGGTCGCCGATGTGGACGCGCTCCAGGACTACTGGCTGCGCTGGCTGCTGCCCGCCGGCGTCGCCGTTGCCGTCTCCAGCGGCTCGGTCGCCTTCACGGCCTGGCTGCTGCCCGAGGCAGGGGCCGCACTCGCGGTGGGGCTGCTCGCGGCCGGTGTCGGTGTTCCCCTGGTCACGGCGGCCGCGGCCCGGCGGGCCGAGCGACGGCTGGCGCCCGCGCGGGGAGTGCTCGCGACGCGGGTGGCCGACCTGCTCACCGGCACCGCCGAGCTGACTGTCGCCGGCGCGATGCCGGCCCGTACGGCCGCGGCTCGGCAGGCCGACGGCACGCTCACCCGGATCGTCTCGCGCGCCGCCACCGTCACCGCGCTCGGGGACGGGCTCACCGCGCTGATCTCCGGCCTGACCGTCACGGCCAGTGCGCTGCTCGGGGCCCAGGCGGTGGCCGCGGGCCGGCTCGGCGGGGTGGCGATGGCCGTGGTTGTCCTCACCCCGCTGGCCGCCTTCGAAGCCGTACTGGGACTGCCGCTCGCCGTGCGTTACCGGCAGCGGGTGCGCCGGAGCGCCGAGCGCGTGTACGAGGTGTTGGACGCGCCGGAGCCCGTACGGGAGCCGGAGCGGCCCCGGCCGGCGCCCTCCTCACCTTTCCCCGTCGTGGTCAGGGGCTTGGCCGCCCGGCACGCCGGGCAGCACGTGGACGCGCTCGCAGGGTTCGACCTCACGCTGGAGCAGGGCCGCCGGATCGCCGTCGTCGGTCCTTCCGGCTCCGGCAAGACGACCCTCGCCCAGGTGCTGCTGCGGTTCCTCGACCCCGGGGCGGGTTCGTACACGCTCGCCGGTGTCGACACGTACGCACTGGCCGGCGACGACGTACGACGGCTCGTCGGGCTGTGCGCCCAGGACGCGCACCTCTTCGACAGCACCGTGCGCGAGAACCTGCTGCTCGCCCGGAAGGACGCCACCGAGGACGATCTGCGCGACGCGCTGGCCCGGGCGCGGCTGCTGGACTGGGTGGACGGGCTGCCCGACGGCCTGGACACGCTCGTCGGTGAGCACGGGGCGCGGCTGTCCGGCGGGCAGCGCCAGCGCCTCGCGCTGGCTCGTGCGCTGCTCGCCGACTTCCCGGTCCTCGTCCTGGACGAGCCCGCCGAGCACTTGGACCTGCCGACGGCGGACGCGCTCACCACGGATCTGCTGGCCGCCACCGAGGGCCGTACGACCCTGCTGATCACCCATCGGCTGGCGGGGCTGGACGCGGTGGACGAGGTGGTCGTGCTCGATGCGGGCCGGGTGGTGCAGCGCGGGACGTACGCGGAACTGGCCGCCGTGGACGGGCCGCTGCGGGCCATGGCGCGGCGGGAGGCGGCGGCGGAGTCCCTGGTGGGGGCGGTGACAGGAGCGATGTGACAGGAGCGCGGCGGCGTGGGCACCGGGCCTTGCCTGAGCTTCTGCGACAAAAGGGACTAATTAGGCTCAGGGTATGTCCGCTGTGCCCCGTCCCGATCCCTCGTCTCCCGCCGAGCCGGCCCTACGGGTGCCGAAGTTGCTGGAGGCCATCGCGGCTCTGCGGGAGGCGCTGTCGAACGCCTTCCGGCACGCCGGGGCCTCCCGGATCGACGTCGTGGTCGACGCGACCGTGACCCTGCCCGACGGGCGGCCGGGCGTGCGGCTGACCGTGGCGAACGACGGAGTCGGCATCCCCGAGGGCGGCCGCCGCAGCGGCCTGAAGAACCTCGAGCGGCGTGCCGAGTCCCTCGGTGGCGACAGCGGGCACGGGCCGGGCATCGAAGAGAACGGCGGCGGGACGACCGTGGTGTGGGAGGCCCCTTGCCAGCAACCGCCCGCCAGGAGCCCCACGTTGCCGAGCGGGATCAGACGCGTTCGGCGATCATCCGCTCGATCACGACGGCCACGCCGTCCTCGTTGTTGGCGACCGTACGGCCCGAGGCGGCGGCGACGACGTCCGGGTGGGCGTTGCCCATCGCGTACGACTGACCGGCCCAGGTCAGCATCTCGACGTCGTTGGGCATGTCTCCGAAGGCGACGACCTCCTCGGGCGAGATGCCGCGCTCGGCACAGCACAGGGCGAGCGTGCTGGCCTTGGAGACGCCCGGGCCGCTGAGTTCCAGCAGGGCGCTGGGGCTGGAGCGGGTGACGGTGGCGCGCTCGCCGACCGAGAGGCGGGCGAGGGCGAGGAAGGCATCCGGGTCGAGGTCGGGGTGGTAGGCGAGGATCTTGAGCACGGGCTGGTCGGCGTCCGGGCCGTCGGCCGCGAGGAGGTCCTCGGCGGGCAGCAGGTTGTCCGGTATCTCCATGTGCAGCTTGGGGTAGCCCGGCTCCTGGTGGAAGCCGTACGTCTGCTCGACCGCGAACACCGTGCCGGGCGCCGCGCCGCGCAGCAGCCGTACGGCGTCCAGCGCGTTCTCCCGGGCCAGTTCGCGCACCTTCACGAAACGGTGGGCGCCGGGGCCGCCGTGCAGGTCGACCACGGCGGCGCCGTTGCCGCAGATCGCCAGGCCGTGGCCGTGGACGTGGTCGCTGACGACGTCCATCCAGCGGGCCGGGCGGCCGGTGACGAAGAAGACCTCGATGCCCGCAGACTCGGCGGCGGCCAGCGCGGCGACCGTCCTCGGAGAGACCGACTTGTCGTCGCGCAGCAGAGTGCCGTCGAGGTCGGTGGCGATCAGCCGCGGCGGCAAGGCCGCGGCCGGGGTCCCGGGCTGTCTGGTCGCTGAGGTCACCGCGCCATTCTCGCGCATATGCCAGCACGGTCGTGCGGGAGTCCGCACAGATGAGTCCACCGACACATCACAGACGGCCGACGGGCGACGTCCGGCGCCGGATCACGCCAGCTGGGCGGGCGCCTCCATGGCGATCTGCTCGAAGACCTTCTCGTCCGCGGCGAAGTCCGAGTCCTGGATGGGCCAGTGGATCACGATCTCGGTGAAGCCCAGCTCCTGGTGGCGGCCGGCGAAGTCCACGAAGGCGTCCAGCGACGCGAGCGGCCGGCTGCGGTCCGGGGTGAAGCCGGTGAGCAGGACCTTGTCCAGCGTGGACACGTCCCGGTCGGCCGCCGCGCACGCCTCGGACAGCTTCTCCAGCTGTCCCCGCAGTGCCTCGACCGACTGCTCAGGGGTGCCGTTCTCGTACAGCTTCGGGTCGCCGGTGGTCACCCACGCCTGTCCGTACCGCGCGGCGAGCTTCAGGCCGCGCGGGCCGGTGGCCGCCACCGCGAAGGGCAGCCGGGGCCGCTGCACGCAGCCGGGAATGTTGCGCGCCTCGTCTGCCGAGTAGAACCGGCCCTCGTACGTCACCGCGTCCTCGGTGAGCAGCCGGTCGAGCAGCGGTACGAACTCGGCGAACCGGTCGGCGCGCTCGCGCGGCGTCCACGGCTCCTGGCCGAGGGCGGTCGCGTCGAAGCCGGTGCCGCCCGCGCCGATGCCCAGGGTGACGCGGCCGCCGGAGATGTCGTCCAGGGAGACCAGTTCCTTGGCGAGGGTCACCGGGTGCCGGAAGTTGGGGGAGGTGACCAGCGTGCCGAGGCGGAGCCGGTCGGTGGCGGCCGCGGCGGCGGTCAGCGTCGGTACGGCACCGAACCAGGGGCCGTCGCGGAAGCTGCGCCAGGACAGGTGGTCGTAGGTGTACGCGGTGTGGAAGCCGAGCTGCTCGGCCCGCACCCAGGCCGATCGGCCGCCCTCGCTCCAGCGGCGGTACGGCAGGATCACGGTGCTCAGACGCAGACTCATGCGTCCGAGAGTACGGGGACCCACCGACACGGGCCGAAATCGGTCGCTGTACGTGCCTGCCGAGCCACGGACTGAGCAGGGAGGCCAGGGATGCGGTGGCCGGCCCCGGTATCAGTGCGGGCCGGGAAACCGCAGGTAGCGGGGCGGTACCGCCCGGGTGAGCCACACTCCGTTCGCGCTGACGTGGAAGACGTGGCCGTCGCGGTGCATGGCGCCGGCGTCCACGGCGAGCACGACGGGGCGGCCC
The DNA here is from genome assembly GCF_040630895.1 of Streptomyces sp. NPDC005728. Taxonomy (NCBI): domain Bacteria; kingdom Bacillati; phylum Actinomycetota; class Actinomycetes; order Kitasatosporales; family Streptomycetaceae; genus Streptomyces; species Streptomyces sp. NPDC005728. The sequence goes on along the minus strand of NZ_JBEXYL010000023.1, from coordinate 68,073 downwards.
CGGCGCGCGCCGACCCGGGTCGCGGTCTCGCGGTCGGCCGACAGATGGACGTCGTGCCTGCTCATGGGCCGGAGGCCGGCGGCGCGGATCGCGTCCAGACTGCTGGCCACGGTGCCGTGGTAGAGGTACGGCGGCGGGGTCGCCGGGGGCAGGCCGAGGTCCACCTCGATGCTGTGGCCCTGGCTGGCGCGGATTCTCGTGCCCTCGATCGCGAAGCGCTGCTTGTCGTTGGCGGCCACCACGTGGTCGAGTTCCTCGCGGGTGAACCGGAATCCGTGTGCGGCGGCCGCGGCGATCAGGGTGTCGATCTCGACCCAGCCGGCCGCGTCGAGGGTGAGGCCGATCCGTTCGGGCTGGTGGCGGAGGTGTTTCGAGAGGTACTTCGACACCTTCACGGTGCGTCTTTCATCCATCCCTCCAGCGTGCGGGAGAGACGCGGATCACGCAGGTTATTTTTCGCTTCCGGGTTTGGTCCACAGCCAAGTGGTGTTATCCACAGGGGAATTGAAGAATCTGTGGACAACTGGAGTGCGGTTCACGGTGATTCGCCAAGATCGATGTGGGGACGCCTCGGTGGGACGAGGTCGTCCAAGGATCGTGCTCTGACCTCCCGTTCGGCCGCCAGTGCGATGAATGTGGATGTCTGTCCGTCGCCAACAAGGCGTTCCACGGCACTGACCGTCTCTGCCGGCAGGTCGATGGACCGTGTCCTGCTGTGCGACTCGGGGGGCTTCTCCGTGCCGAGGCGTGTGCGCAGGTGCTGGACCGCGAACACGCGCATCGCGCGGGCCAGTTCGGCATCCACGGTCTGCTGGGCCAGAGGGCGGAGGCGGCGTACCAGTGAGGCCGCTTCCGCCGCGTGGGCGTCGGTGCGCCGGATGGGATCGTCGAGGTAGCGGGCGAAGACGTACTGGGTCGTGAACTCCAGGAAACGGGCGGCTATGTGCTCCACCTGGCCCCTCAACTCCCGCAGATGGCCCGAGATCGCGGACAGCGGTACTCCTGCCGCGTGCAACTCGGCGGCCACGAACAGCTCTTGGGGACTCGGTACGAGGAAGGTGTCGGGGTCGCCGTCGACCGGTTCCAGTACGCCGAGTTCGACCGCCTCGGCCACGGCGTCCTCGTCGGGGGCGCCACCGAAGCGGGCGTCCAGTTCGGTGCGGGTGATGCGGGCCGGTTCCTCATCGGTCCAGGGCCCCTCCACCTCGGTGACCAGGCCGAGGACGCCGCCCAGGCCGCGGCCGGTGTCCCAGGCGTCCAGGAGTTCCTTGATCGAGGCGAGGGTGTAGCCGCGGTCGAGGAGCTGGCTGATCTGGTGGAGGCGGGTGAGGTGGACGTCGGAGTAGAGGTTGGCGCGGCCCAGGCGCTCCGGGCGGGGGAGGAGGCCTTTGTCCTGGTAGGCGCGGATGGTTCTTACGGTGGTGCGGGTCTGGTGGGCCAGGTCTTCGATGCGGTAGGTCTTCTGGGGCGGGAGGTCGGTCATGTGGGAGTTCCTTGGCCGGTGACCGGAGTCGGGGCTGGGCGGGGTGGGCTTCGCTTACCCGCGCTCGTGGCCCCGCGGGCGGGAAAGCCTGCTCACAGCTTCGGCTCCACCCGCGCGATCCTCCTCAGCACCCCCGGCATGAACCGTGACAGGAGGTGGGCGCCCCGTGCCTCCGGCGTCACCGGTACCACCGCCCTGTTGTGGGTCACCGCGTCCAGGACCGCCTTGGCGACGTTCTCCGGTGGGTAGTTGCGCAGGCCGTACAGGCGGGCCGAGTGTTTCTGGCGGCGGCGTTCCTCGGCCTCGTCGACACCCGTGAAGCGGGCCGTGGAGGTGATGTTGGTGTTGACGAAACCGGGGCAGATCGCCGTGACCCCGATGTCCTGCGAGGCCAGTTCGGCGCGCAGGCACTCGGAGAGCATCAGCACCGCGGCCTTGGAGGTGCTGTAGGCGGGCAGCGCCCGGGAGGGCTGATAGGCGGCCGCCGACGCGATGTTGACGATGTGACCGCCCTGGCCACGCTCGGCCATGCGCGCCCCGAAGAGGCGGCAGCCATGGATCACGCCCCAGAGGTTGACGTCCAGGACCTTGCGCCAGTCGTCGGTCGTGGTGGAGAAGAAGGAGCCCGACAGGCCGATCCCCGCGTTGTTGACCAGCACGTCCAGCACGCCGTACGCGCGGTGCACCTTCTCGGCGAGCTTCTCCATGGCCTGTTCGTCGGAGACGTCCGCCGTCTCCGCCCAGGCCTCGGGTGCGCCGATCAGCCGGGACAGCTCGGCGGTGCGGGCGGCGGCCTCGGCGTCGCGGTCGACGGCCACCACGCGGGCGCCGGCCTCAGCGAACGCGAACGCCGTGGCCCGGCCGATGCCACTGCCCGCACCGGTGACCAGCACCAACTGCCCGCCGAACCGGTCGGCGTGGCGGCCGGTCGCTTTGGGCTCCGGCCGCCCGCCCTCGACGCTCGTCACGAACTCCTCCACCCAGGTGGCCACTTGATCGGGGCGCGTGCGCGGGATCCAGTGCTTGGCCGGGAGAGTGCGGCGGGTCAGCTGCGGCACCCACTGCTCCAGGTCGTCGTACAGGCGCTCCGACAGGAACGCGTCCTCCAGAGGCGTGATGAGCTGCACGGGCGCGTGCGCGTAGGCGTCGGGGCGTGGCCTGCGCAGCCGGGCGCGGACGTTGTCCCGGTACAGCCAGGCGCCGTGTGCGGCGTCGGAGGGCAGGGACGCGGTCGGGTAGTCGCCGGCGGGGACCTTCTCGGTCCGCTGGAGGATCTTCGGCCAGCGCTTGCCGAGCGGGCCGCGCCAGGCCAGTTCCGGCAGGGCGGGGGTGTGCAGCAGGTAGACGTACCAGGACTTGGCGCCCTGGCCGAGGAGCTGGCCCACCCGGCGGGGCGTGGGGCGCTTCACGCGCGCGTTGATCCAGTGCCCGAAGTGGTCCAGGGACGGCCCGGACATCGATGTGAAGGAGGCGATGCGGCCCTCCGTGCGGCCCACCGTGACGAACTCCCAGGACTGCACCGAGCCCCAGTCGTGGCCGACCACGTGTACCGGGCGGTCCGGGCTCACCGCGTCCGCGACCGCCAGGAAGTCGTCCGTGAGCTTGGCCAGGGTGAAGCCGCCGCGCAGCGGCTGCGGTGCCGTGGAGCGGCCGTGGCCCCGGACGTCGTACAGGACGACGTGGAAGCGGTCGGCGAGGCGGACGGCGACCTCCGACCAGACCTCCTTGCTGTCCGGGTAGCCGTGCACCAGCACCACGGTCGGCTGCTCCGGGTCGCCCAGCTCGGCCACGCACAGCTCGACCCCGCCGGTCCGCACCCGGCGCTCACGCGCACCCCTCAGCATCGAAGGTGTCGTCACTTCGCCTCCGCCCAGCGCCGCACGTGCGGCAGATCGTCGTCCAGCCAGAACGCGCTCTGCTCGGGGTCCCGGGAGTCGGTGACGACCAGGATCTCCTCGAACTTCGCGCCCGTACCCCGGAAGCCGAGGTGGGGTTCGACCGCCCACAGGCCCGGCTGCGGCGGGTGGTCGGAGAAGCGGTACGGCGACCACAGGGGCGACCAGCCCTCGCGGTGGCCGTGCAGGGCGTCGGCGGCCAGACCCTTCAAGGACTGGGTGCCGAACCCGAACAGGTGGGGCGACCAGCGGCGCTGCTTCACCCGGTCCACCTTGTGGGCGATCACGCCGAACGGATACGCCCGGTGCCGGTTGGCGTAACCCTGGCGGACCATGAGGCGGTCCACGTCCTCGTAGATCTCGCGCAGCGGCCGTCGCTCGCGCACCTCGCGCAGCAGCAGCTCCCGGTGCGCCTCCAGGTCGGCCATCAGCCGGTCCTGCACCGGGTTGACGCCGAGGGAGCCCGCATAGCCGATGTCGGCCGTGTATCCCTCGTACACGGGGGCCATATCCAGGATGAACGGCATCCCGGGCTCCAGTGCGCGGTCGGTCGGGAAGAACTGCAGCGGTATGCGGAAGTTCACGAACGCGGTGCGGTCACCGAACCAGGCGAAGGGCAGGTGGAACCAGTCCCGCACCCCCCGCTCGCGCAGCCACTCGCGCTGCATCCGGGCCGCCTCGCGCTCGGTCACCCCCGGTTCGAGGCGTGCCGCGATTGCCTCCGCGCACTCGTAGGCGAGGCGCTGCACCCGCTTGAACCCCTGCAACTCCACGGAGAGTTCGCTGCTCACTGCCGTCGTCATGCCGCCCCGTCCCGTCGACTGCGGTACGCGTCCGTAACTTGACACTGGTGAATGTGACAGTTGTTAGAGGCGACGTCAATAGGAGGGATCAAGGCCTGGGGACGACGCTGCGTGAGCGACTGTGGATAACTCTCAGGCAGGGGATCCCTTAGGGCCCCGTACTACTCGAGACTGACGCGAAGACGGCTCTGAGGTCTGACGCCCCGCGTGGTCTGCGTCACTACCGTCTATGGCGTGACTGTGATCGCGACCGAAAGCCTGAGCAAGCGGTTCCCCCGGGTGACCGCGCTCGACCGGCTGTCCGTGGACATCGGAGCCGGTGTGACCGGACTCGTCGGAGCCAACGGCGCCGGCAAGTCCACCCTCATCAAGATTCTGCTGGGCCTGTCCCCCGCCACGGAGGGCCGCGCCGAGGTGCTCGGCCTCGACGTCGCCACCAAGGGCGCCGCCATCCGCGAGCGCGTGGGCTACATGCCGGAGCACGACTGCCTGCCTCCCGACGTCTCGGCCACCGAGTTCGTCGTCCACATGGCACGCATGTCCGGCCTGCCGCCCACCGCCGCGCGCGAGCGCACCGCGGACACCCTGCGCCATGTCGGCCTGTACGAGGAGCGCTACCGCCCCATCGGCGGCTACTCCACCGGCATGAAGCAGCGCGTGAAGCTCGCCCAGGCGCTGGTGCACGACCCGCAGCTGGTCTTCCTGGACGAGCCGACCAACGGCCTCGACCCGGTCGGGCGCGACGAGATGCTCGGCCTGATCCGCCGTATCCACACCGACTTCGGCATCTCGGTCCTGGTCACCTCCCACCTGCTGGGCGAACTGGAGCGCACCTGCGACCACGTCGTCGTGGTCGACGGCGGCAAGCTGCTGCGCTCCAGCTCCACCACCGACTTCACCCAGACCACGACCACCCTCGCGATCGAGGTCACCGACAGCGACGAACACCCCGACGGCACCCGCGCGGTGCGCGAGGCGCTCCACGCGCGCGGGGTGGACACCCACGACAGCAGCGGCCTCCCGGGTGCCGGGCACATCCTGCTGCTCACCGCGCAGGGCGAGGAGACGTACGACCTGGTGCGTGACCTCGTCGCCGACCTGGGCCTCGGCCTGGTGCGCATGGAGCAGCGCCGGCACCACATCTCGGAGGTCTTCACGAGCGAGGAAGAGCAGCGGAAGGAGGCTGTCGGCCATGGCAGTTGAGCATCCCGTAGCCGCACCGTCGGGTGACCAGACCCGCATCCACAACATCGGCTACCGCACCTACGACGGCCCCCGCCTCGGCCGTTCCTACGCCACCCGGTCCCTCTACTCGCAGTCCCTGCGCGGCGCCTACGGCCTCGGCCGCTCGGTCAAGTCCAAGGTGCTGCCGATGCTGCTGTTCGTGGTGATGTGCGTGCCGGCTGCCATCATGGTCGCCGTCGCGGTCGCCACGAAGGCGAAGGACCTGCCGGTCGACTACACGCGCTACGCGATCATCATGCAGGCCGTCATCAGCCTGTACGTCGCCTCGCAGGCTCCCCAGTCCGTCTCACGCGACCTGCGCTTCAAGACCGTGCCGCTGTACTTCTCGCGGCCGATCGAGACCGCCGACTACGTCCGCGCCAAGTACGCGGCGCTGGCCTCCGCGATGTTCATCCTCACCGCGGCCCCGCTGCTCGTGCTCTACATCGGCGCGCTGCTGGCCAAGCTCGACTTCACCCACCAGACCAAGGGATTCGCACAGGGACTCGTCTCCGTGGCACTGCTCTCGTTGCTCTTCGCCGGTATCGGCCTGGTCATCGCCGCGGTGACCCCGCGGCGCGGTTTCGGCATCGCGGCCGTCATCGCCGTCATGACGATCTCCTACGGCGCGGTCTCCACGCTCCAGGCCATCGCCGAGACGCAGAACAACACCAACGCCATCCCCTGGATCGGCCTCTTCTCGCCCGTCACGCTCATCGACGGAGTCCAGTCCGCGTTCCTCGGCGCGACGTCGGCGTACCCCGGCGCGATCGGTCCCACGAACGGGGAGGGCGTGATCTACGTGCTCGCCGTCCTGGGCCTGATCGCCGCCAGCTACGGCCTCCTCGTGCGCCGCTACCGGAAGGTGGGCCTGTGACCACGCCCAGCCCGTCGCCCGCCACCACCCTTCCAAGGAATGGGCTGCGCCCATGAGCACTCTCACCATCGACCACGTCTCCCGCTGGTTCGGCAACGTGGTCGCCGTCAACGACATCACCATGACAGTCGGCCCCGGTGTCACGGGCCTGCTCGGCCCCAACGGCGCCGGAAAGTCCACCCTCATCAACATGATGGGCGGCTTCCTGGCCCCCTCCACCGGCACCGTCACCCTCGACGGACAGCAGGTGTGGCGCAACGAGCAGATCTACAAGCACATCGGCATCGTCCCCGAGCGGGAAGCGATGTACGACTTCCTCACCGGGCGTGAGTTCGTCGTCGCCAACGCCGAGTTGCACGGCCTGGGCGCGAAGGCCGCCCAGAGGGCGCTCGCCACGGTCGAGATGGAGTACGCGCAGGACCGCAAGATCTCCACGTACTCCAAGGGCATGCGCCAGCGCGTGAAGATGGCGAGCGCCCTGGTGCACGAGCCGTCGCTGCTCCTGCTCGACGAGCCCTTCAACGGCATGGACCCGCGCCAGCGCATGCAGCTCATGGAACTGCTGCGGCGCATGGGCGACGAGGGCCGCACGGTGCTGTTCTCGTCCCACATCCTCGAAGAGGTCGAGCAGCTCGCCCGGCACATCGAGGTCGTCGTCGCCGGGCGGCACGCGGCCAGCGGTGACTTCCGCAAGATCCGCCGCCTGATGACCGACCGCCCGCACCGCTATCTGGTGCGCTCCAGCGACGACCGCGCCCTCGCGGCCGCACTGATCGCCGACCCGTCGACGTCCGGCATCGAGGTCGACGTCACCGAGGGAGCGCTGCGCATCCAGGCCGTCGACTTCGGCCGCTTCACCGCCCTGCTGCCCAAGGTCGCCCGCGACCACGGCATCCGGCTTCTCACGGTCTCGCCGTCCGACGAGTCCCTCGAGTCCGTGTTCTCGTACCTGGTCGCGGCGTAGGAGGCCCATGATGTACGACCCCACAGTCGCCCGGCTCACCTACCGGGCCCTGCTCGGCCGCCGCCGGGCTCTCATCCTGGGCGCCCTGCCCGTTCTGCTGATCGCGATCTCCGTCGTGGTCCGCGGCCTCGCGGGCGCCGACGACCAGACGGCCTCCGACCTGCTGGGCGGGCTCGCGCTCGCCACGATGGTGCCGATCATCGGCGTCATCGCGGGCACGGGCGCGATCGGGCCGGAGATCGACGACGGCTCGGTGGTGTACCTGCTGTCCAAGCCGGTGAAGCGGCCGACGATCATCTTCACCAAGCTGATCGTGGCGATCGCCGTGACGATGGTGTTCTCGGCCCTGCCGACGCTCATCGCGGGCTTCATCCTCAACGGCAACGGGCAGCAGATCGCCGTCGCCTACACGGTGGCAGCCCTGGTCGCGTCGATCGCCTACGCGGCGATGTTCCTGCTGCTCGGCACGGTGTCCCGGCACGCGGTGGTGTTCGGTCTCGTCTACGCCCTCGTCTGGGAGGCCCTGTTCGGCTCCCTGGTGTCCGGCGCACGCACCCTGAGCGTCCAGCAGTGGTCGCTCGCCGTCGCTCACAAGATGGCCGGCGGGGACCTGGTGACCTCGGACGTCGGACTGCCCACGGCGACGGTGCTGCTGGTCGCGGTCACCGTGCTCGCCACCTGGTACGCCGGCCAGAAGCTGCGGGCGCTGAAGCTCGCCGGCGAGGAGTGACAGGTCCCGATCCTGACGGGGCCTTCACCTCGGTCCGGGCACACTGGGCACAGCTGATGTACGGCTAGGAGGCCGCAGATGGCAGAGGAGATCCCGCAGCACGGCGCCCCCGGGCGGTCCGACGGTGACGTCTGGGGCGAGCTGGTCCTGGACGAGGACTTCGTACGGGCCGCCGAGACCTCCGAACCGTCCGCGCGGGCCCGGATGCTCGCCGCCCGCTGGCGCACCGAGCAACCGGAGCCGCAGCCCTGGCGGTCCGACGAGCCGCCGGCGGGCTGGTTCTTCGGCAAGGGGCGCAGGCGCAGATGGCGGCGCCGGTAGGCGCGGCCCCCGGTTAATTCAGTGGCATCCAACTCGGCGGTGGGGCACAGTGGTTGTGCCCCATCCGCCGGGAGTGTCCCGGTGTCACGAACTGGGAGAGGAGTTGGGCGATGTCCATGCACGGCAGTACGTCCAGCTCCCGACAGGGCAGCCTGAGGCGGGCTCCGGAGTGATCGCTACCCCTCCGTAGAGCTCATGGGAGCTGCCCGGGGCGGCCGCTTCGAGCACGCGATGTGTCTCTCGCGTGGGCCGCCCACCCGGAGGATTGGCCGAGGGGTAAGGCACCGGCTTGCTAAGCCGTGGTCGGGTCTGAAAAGCCCGCGCACGTTCGATCCGTGCATCCTCCGCAAGAATTGTCACGGGGAGTCACCGGGACGGGGCCGCTGCCCGTTCGTCGGCGATCCGGTCCAGCTCGCGCATCGCCTCTGCATGAGCGCTCATCCGCCTGCTCACGGCTCCGGTGGTGAACAGCGCGACGCCCGTGACCGACACCGGGATCGACAGACCGAGCACGGCGAGCGCCTCTGGCCAGTCCCGTTCGTTCGCGCAGTGATCGCCCCTGTAGAGCCCTTCGTTGGCTGTGCCGCGGTTCGTAAGCAGCCGTGACTCGCACTGGTCGGGGTATCGATCGCCGGGCTCCCGGTCGACCTCGTACGGAGTGAGCAGCAGTACGGCACACCAGGTCCACAGCAGGCCCGCGACCGCCAGCAGGCCGATGCCCCAGGCGCGTATCCGGGTGGCGCGGTCGCGGAAGTCGAGGTCGTACTCGCGTGATCGCATGGCCGCCGAATGTAGCAGCGCGCCCCGGGCCGCCCGGCCTCAGCCCAGCAACCGCTCCAGCACCACGGCGATGCCGTCCTCCTCATGGGAGGCCGTCACCTCGTTCGCCACCGCCCGTAGCTCCTCGTGCGCGTTGGCCATGGCCACCCCGTGGGAGGCCCAGGCGAACATCGGGATGTCGTTGGGCATGTCGCCGAAGGCGATCGTGTCGGCGGCCTTCAGGCCCAGGCGACGGGCGGCCAGGGACAGGCCCGTGGCCTTGGACAGGCCGAGGGGCAGCAGCTCCACGATGCCCTGCCCCGCCATGGCGACCGTGACGAACCCGCCGGCCGCCCGGCGGGCCGCCTCCGCCAGCTCGTCGTCGCTCAGCGTCGGATGCTGTATGTAGATCTTGTTCAGCGGAGCGGTCCAGAGGTCGGACACGTCCGTGAAGGGCGTGGCGGGGAGCGTGCCCCGGACCGCGTAGCCCGGCCCCACCAGCACCTCGCCGTCCAGGCCGTCCCGGCTCGCCGCCAGGTACAGCGGGCCCACCTCGGCCTCGATCTTCGCCAGGGCTATGCCCGCCAGCTGCCGGTCCAGGGTCACGGACGTCAGCAGGCGGTGCGCCCCGGCGTCGTACACCTGGGCGCCCTGGCCGCAGACGGCGAGGCCGTCGTAGCCGAGGTCGTCGAGGATGTGCCGGGTCCAGGGGACCGCGCGGCCGGTGACGACGATGTGGGCCGCGCCCGCCGCGGTGGCCGCGGCGAGCGCCGCACGGGTGCGCTGTGAGACCGACTCGTCGGAGCGCAGGAGCGTTCCGTCGAGGTCGGTGGCGATGAGTCGGAAGGGGAAACCGGCGCTCACTTGGCGACCGGCTCCAGGACCTCCCGGCCGCCCAGGTACGGGCGCAGCACCTCGGGGACCCGGACGGAGCCGTCGGCCTGCTGGTGGTTCTCCAGGATCGCCACGATGGTGCGCGGTACGGCGCACAGGGTGCCGTTGAGCGTGGCCAGCGGACGGACCTGCTTGCCCTCGCGGACCCGGATCGACAGGCGGCGGGACTGGAACTCGGTGCAGTCCGAGGTCGAGGTCAGCTCGCGGTACTTGCCCTGGGTCGGGATCCATGCCTCGCAGTCGTACTTACGCGAGGCCGAGGCGCCGAGGTCGGCGGAGGCGACGTCGATGACGCGGAACGGCAGCTCCAGCGAGGTCAGCCACTGCTTCTCCCACTCCAGCAGGCGCTTGTGCTCCTCCTGCGAGTCCTCGGGAGTGACGTACGTGAACATCTCGACCTTGTCGAACTGGTGCACGCGGAAGATGCCCCGGGTGTCCTTGCCGTGCGAGCCGGCCTCGCGGCGGAAGCACGGGGAGAAGCCCGCGTAGCGCAGCGGCAGCCGGTCGGCGTCGATGATCTCGTCCATGTGGTACGCCGCCAGCGGGACCTCGGAGGTGCCGACCAGGTACAGGTCGTCCTTGTCGAGGTGGTAGACGTCCTGGGCCGCCTGGCCGAGGAAGCCGGTGCCGGCCATGGACTGCGGGCGCACCAGCGCCGGGGTCAGCATCGGCGTGAAGCCGGCCGCGGTGGCCTGCGCGATCGCCGCGTTCACCAGGGCCAGCTCCAGCAGGGCGCCGACGCCGGTGAGGAAGTAGAAGCGGGAGCCGGAGACCTTGGCGCCGCGCTCGACGTCGATCGCGCCGAGGAGCTGTCCCAGCTCCAGGTGGTCCCTGGGCTCGAAGCCCTCGGCACCGAAGTCGCGGATGGTGCCGTGCGTCTCCAGCGTGACGAAGTCCTCCTCGCCGCCGACGGGCACGTCGGGGTGGACGAGGTTGCCGAGCTGCTGCAGCAGCTGCTGGGTCTCGGCGTCGGCCGCGTCGCGCTCGGCGTCGGCGGCCCTGACGTCGGCCTTCAGCTGCTCCGCGCGCTTGAGCAGTTCGGCCTTCTCGTCGGCGGAGGCCTTGGGGATCAGCTTGCCGAGCTGCTTCTGTTCGGCACGCAGCTCGTCGAAGCGGACGCCGGAGGACCTGCGCCGCTCGTCGGCAGACAGGAGGGAGTCGACGAGCGCGACGTCCTCTCCACGGGCGCGCTGGGACGCGCGCACACGGTCGGGGTCCTCACGGAGCAGGCGAAGGTCAATCACGAGGCCAAGGCTACCGGTGTCGGCTCGCAGGCCACGACTCACTATTACGTCTCGCGGCTTACGTGCCGTTATGGGGCTATTGCGCAGAGTGTCGGTACGTGTCAATAAAAGCCGTCTCATTCCCTGGAACGAGGCAGTCGGCGGATCACCGGTTGACTGGATTTCCTTGTGGAGAGCGGTACTTGGCGGCCCCGTTGTCCACAGGAATCCACACGCCGGGAAGAGTTATCCACAGGCTGTGCGGAAAGTCTGTGGACTTCGGAATTGATCACTCCGGAAGTTCGGGCCGGAGTGAGGAATTCCCGGTTCAAGCAGGGGTGACACCCACTTTCGAGTGGAAAGGGGTCGCTCCAAAAGATGAACCAAAGGAAACGAGTGGACGAAGGGTGACCTGCCGGGCGGTGGCCGCATCTGGGGCGTCCAGGGCGATTTGTCGACCAGGTGGCACTTCCTTGTCGACTTGTCCCCAGGTCGAGAAGCGGACCTGTGGATAACTTCTGTGGATAACGAAGATATGCAGGTACGACTGGCTAGAAGCGGCCGTCCTGGCAGCGCGCCACCCAGTCCGAGGCGGCCACGAACTCCCCGTCCGAGGTGCCCGGCAGCGTGGAACGGGCTTCGCCCGGCTGGATGTCCGCGCGCGGATAGGAGCCGAGGAAACGCACCTGCAGACAGATCCGCTTCAGCCCCATCAGTGCCTCGGCCACCCGCCGGTCGGAGATATGGCCCTCGGCGTCGATGCAGAAGCAGTAGTTGCCGATGCCGGCGCCGGTCGGCCGGGACTGCAGCAGCATGAGGTTGATGCCCCGGGTGGCGAACTCGCCGAGCAGGTCGCGCAGGGCGCCGGGGTGGTCGTCGCGCTGCCACAGCACCACCGAGGTCTTGTCGGCACCGGTCGGTGCGGCGGGCCGGGCCGGGCGGCCGACCAGCACGAACCGGGTCTGCGCGTTCTCCGCGTCGTGGATCCCGGTCTCCAGGGCCTCAAGACCGTACCGGGCGGCGGCGAACTCGCCCGCGAAGGCGGCGTCGTACTGACCCTCCTGGACCAGTCGTGCGGCGTCCGCGTTCGAGGCGGCCGACTCCCAGTGGACGTCCGGGAGGTTCTTCCTGAGCCAGTTGCGGACCTGCGGCTGGGCGGCCGGATGCGCGGAGACCGTCTTGATGTCGGACAGTTTCGTGCCCGGCCGGACCAGCAGCGCGAAGGTGATCGACAGCAGCACCTCGCGGTAGATCATCAGCGGCTCGCCCGCGACCAGCTCGTCCAGGGTGGTGGTGATGCCGCCCTCGACGGAGTTCTCGATGGGCACGAACGCGGCCTCGGCCTCGCCGGCCCGCACCGCGTCCAGTGCGGACTGCACCGACACGTAGGGGATCAGCTCCCGGGTGGCCGCCTCCGGAAGCGTGCGCAGGGCGACTTCGGTGAAGGTGCCTTCGGGACCGAGATACGCATAGCTCGCTGGCATGTCCTCACCCTAATGGCCGCAGGCGAAGGCGGCGCCCGTGGCTCACGGACACCACTCGACCGGGTGGTTTAGATCCCGGATTCACCCCTCCAGCAGCGGCTGTCCCACGTATTCTCCCGCCGCCGCGCCCCCGGGCACCGCGAACAGACCGCTCGCTTCGTGCCGGATGTACTGCGACAGCGCGTCCCCGCGGTCGAGTTTGCGCTGCACCGGTACGAAGCCGCGCAGTGGGTCCGCCTGCCAGCAGACGAACAGCAGTCCGGCGTCCGGCGTCCCGTCCGTGTCGATGCCGTCGTGGTAGGAGAACGGGCGCCGCAGCATGGCCGCACCGCCGTTCCGGTCGGGCCGGGTGATCCGGGCGTGCGCGTTCACCGGGACGACGTACCCGCCCTTGGCGTCGGTCTTCTCCAGGTCCATCGGGGTCGTCTCGCTGCCTCCGGACAGCGGGGCCCCGTCGGCCTTCCGGCGCCCGACGACCGCCTCCTGGGCTGTGCGCGACAGCTTCTCCCAGTCGTCCAGGAGCATGCGGATACGGCGTACGACGGCGTAGGAGCCGTTCGCCATCCACGCCGGATCCCCCGAGGCGGGCACGAAGATCCGCTGGTCGAAGTCGGCCTCGGCCGGCTTCGGGTTGCGGGTGCCGTCGAGCTGGCCCATGAGGTTGCGGGCCGTCATGGGGTGGGCGGTGGCGCCCGGCGTGCGATTGAAGCCGTTCATCTGCCAGCGGACGCGGGCCGCGCTGCCGGCGTCCTTCTGGATCGCGCGCAGCGCGTGGAAGGCCACCAGGGCGTCGTCGGCGCCGATCTGCACCCACAGGTCGCCGTCGCTGCGTGCCTTGTCGAGCTGGTCGGAGGAGAAGTCGGGCAACGGGTCGAGGACGCCCGGCCGCTGCTTCTCCAGACCGGTCCGGCCGAAGAAGCTGTGGCCGAAGCCGAAGGTGATCGTCAGCGTGGACGGGCCCGCGTCCCGGGCCACGTCGGTGTCGTCGTGGGGAGCCGCCTCACCCGCCATCAGCCGCTCGGCCGTCGCCGACCAGCGGCGCAGCAGGGCCGCCGCCTCCTTCCGGCCCGCACCTGCCGTCAGGTCGAAGGCGACGAGATGGCCGCGGGCCTGCAGTCCCTCGGTGATGCCGGGCTGATGTTTCCCGTGAAACATCGCCCGGTCGGACCCCACCGAGGTCAGCGGAGTGGCCGGGGCGGGCGCGGCCGCGTACCCCACGGCTCCGCCGGCCCCGCCGAGCACGAGCCCGGTGGCCCCGGCGGTGCCGAGCAGGGCGCGGCGGGAGATGCCCGGGCCGCCCGCGGTATCGGGTTCGCGTACCGCGGGGTCGGGCGTACGGATCTCGGGAAGGGACTGGTCGGGCATGGTGGGGTTCAGCCGATCTGCGCGTTCTTGGAGACGGTCACCTGGTCGATGTCGGAGGTCCGCACGGTCACGGCGATCTTCCAGTCGCCGGCCATGGGGATCTGCACTCCGTTCGCCGACCAGTGACCGGTGGTGAGGTGGTCGGGGGTCACCGGAAGCGGCCCGATCTTCTTCGCCGTGAGGGTGAAGGCGACCTTCACCTCGGGGACGTCGAAGGCGCGTCCGTTGGGCCGCTGCACGTAGACGTGCATCTCGTTGCCGCCCACGCGCGCAGGGTCGAGGTCGACCCGCACGAGGCCCTTGCCGTCGGTGCCGCCGGTGTCGAAGGGCATGTCCAGGGTCAGCGTGCCGGAGGAACTCGAGGAGGAGGGCGACGAGGACGACGTGGCCGCCTTGGCGTCCTGCTCGGTGCGGCCCGGCTCGGTCTGGGTCAGCCAGGTGGTGACGGCGAGCAGTACGACCGCGACGCCCGCCTCGGCGAACACCGAGCGGCGCAGGCCGAAGCGGTTCGGGTCGGCGTCCCGCAGCCGCTTCTCCCGGGCGGCGTCCGCCGCGGCCCGCTGCCGGGCGAGCTGGGCGGTGCGCTTGCCGTCACCGGAGGCGGCACCCTTGCCGGCGGACTTCGACGCGGAGGCGTGCTCCTTCTCCGGCTGCCTCGCCTTCTCGGACTGCTTCGCCTTCGTGGTGCCCGAGACCGTGTCCGTGGTGTCGAGGAGTCGTCCCGTCCACCGCCGCGAGATCCATGCGACGCCCACCAGCAGCGTCACCAGCCCGATCTTGACCAGCAGCAGCTGCCCGTACCGGGTCTCGGTGAACGCCGACCAGGAGCCGAGCTGCCGCCAGGACTGGTAGGTGCCGGTGGCGACCAGGGTGGTGACGGAGCCCAGGGCGAGGCGGGAGAAGCGCCGGACGGCGGCGGCCTCGATCGGGGTCTCGGCGGGTGCCCGGAACAGGGCGACGAGCAGGGTGGTGAGGCCGCCCAGCCAGGCGGCGACGGCGAGCAGATGGAGGACGTCGACGGGCATGGCGATGCCCGGCTGCAGCCCGGTGGAGGCGTGCTCGGCCATGGCCCAGCTCGCCGCGAGCCCGGCGGCCACGACCACCCCGCCGATGGCGAGCCCGAAGGTCAGGTCGCGCTTCTCCTCGCCCTCCTCGCGCCGGTTGTAGGCGCCGAAGAGGACGGCGATGAACAGCGCGGCGGCGGCGAGCAGCAGCAGCCGGGAGACCAGCGAGGCACCGGTCTTGGTCTGGAGCACCTGGCCGAGCAGATCCAGGTCGAAGACGTCGCCGAGCTTGCCCGAGGTGGTGTAGGAGCCGCGCAGGAGCAGCAGCCAGAGGGTGGCCGCGGTGAGCGCGAGCCAGCCGCCGACCACGAACCGCTGCACGGCTCGTACGCCCGCGCCGCGCTGCCAGCAAGCCAGCACGAAGGCGGCTCCGCCGGCCAGCACGATGAAGCCGGCGTAGGAGAAGTACCGTCCGAACCCGTAGAGCCAGCCGATGACTCCGCCGCCGGCCGCGGTCCCGACGCCGGAGACGACGGTCTGCGAGGGCGCCCCGATGGAGAAGGTGTAGGCGCCGGAGACGGGATGGCTGTCCGCCGAGACGACCTGGTAGGCGACCGTGTAGGTGCCCTTGGCCAGGCCGCTCTTGAGCTTGACGGCGTACGTCGTCCCGCTCAAGTTGGCCGGAGCGCCCACCTCGACCTTCTTGCCCCTGGGGTCGAGGACCTGCAGCGAGTCGTCGCTCATCGCCACCTTCTCGGAGAAGGTGAGCGACACCTGGGTGGGTGCCTTGTCGACCACCACCCCCTGTGCGGGATCGCTGCCGGTCAGCGCGGCATGCGCGGAGGCTGGTCCGGCGCCCGCGAGCAGAGCGCCGGTGACGGCGAGGAGCAGCAGCACCAGGGTCCGCAGGCGGGGGGTGATGGTCCGCGTCAAGGTGGTCCCTCCCTCAGTGGCCGGTCGACGGGTTGTACGTGGCGGACTTCACCGGCATCTCGACGGTGAGGGGCCCGGACTTGGCAAAGGTGAGCTTCAGGGTGACCTTCTGGCCCTGCGCAGGCTTGTGCTTCAGCTTCTCGAACATCAGATGGTTGCCACCGCTCTTGAACACGAGTTGACCATGTGCCGGGACGGCGAAGCCGGTCTTCTCCTCCATGGCCCCGCCGACGGTGCTGTGCATGGTGACCTCGCCGGCGACGTTGCTGGTGACCGAGGTCAGCTCGTCCTTCGTGCTGCCCTTGTTGGTGATCGTCAGGAACCCGGCGGCCATGTCGGCGGAGACCGGCTGGGGCATGTAGGACGCGCTCACGGACAGTTCGGCCGTCGAGGAATCGGAGCCGGAACCGGAGTCCGAGCCGGCGCCGCAGCTCGTGAGGGCCAGGGCGCCGGCGAGTGCGGCCGCGGGCAGGAGCGCACGCCTCACGGCTTCGCTCCCTCGACGAGCTTGGGCAGGTCCTTGGTGTAGTCGTCGACCGTGGCGTCCTCGCCGTAGAGGACGTAACCCCCGTCGGTCTTCGGCGAGAAGGCGATGACCTGGGTGCCGTGCACCGAGACGAGCTTGCCGTTCTTGTCCTTCGACGTCGGCTCGATGGAGATGCCGACGGAGCGGGCACCGGCCTGGACGGTGGAGAAGTCGCCGGTCAGGCCGATGAACTGCGAGTCGATGCCCTTGAGCCACTTGGCCAGCTCGGCAGGGGTGTCGCGGTCGGGGTCGGTGGTGACGAAGACGACCCTGAGGTCGTTCTGCTCGGCCTTGGGCAGCGCCTTCTTGGCGACGGCGATGTTGCTCATCGTCGTCGGGCAGATGTCCGGGCAGTGCGTGTAGCCGAAGTAGAGCAGGGTCGGGTGGCCCTTGGTCTCGGCGCGCAGGTCGTACTTCTTGCCGTGCGTGTCGGTGAGGACGAGGTCGGGCTTCTCGAACGGCTGGTCGAGGATGGTCGCGGCCTTGCCCGAGTCGGTCTCCTCGGAGACCACGGCGACGGGCGAACTGCCGTCGTCGCCGCTGCCACAGGCGGAGAGGGTCAGGGTGGCGGCGGCGAGCAGCGCGGCCGCGGCGAACGTCTTCTTGCGCATAGAAAAATGTCCCAGATGTGAGAACTCCGGCGCGCACCGGGGTCGTACGACGGCGTCCCCCGACCCCGGCGCGCGTGCGGAACGGTGGGTCAGGCGGTGCGGCGGCGGCCCGCGAGGACGCCGTAGCCCACACCCGCGACGCCGATGACGATGCCGACCACGCCGAGCACGCGCGCGGTGGTGTCGCTGCCGCCCTTCGAGCTGTCGGCGTCGGCCGTCTTCTCGCTCTTGCCGTCGTTCTTCTCGGAGGCGTCCTCGGCGGCGGTGCCGCCGTGGTGGTCACCGGTGGCGGCGGACAGCTCCAGCACCGGGGCCGGATTCTCCGGCTCCTCCTGGCCCTCCTGCTGCACCTCGATCCAGCGCACGACCTCCTTGTTGGAGTACGTCTGGATCGCCTTGAAGGAGAGCTGGTCGGCGTCCTCGGGCAGGGCGCCGAGGGAGAGGGGGAACTTCTGGAAGTAGCCGGGCTCGATGCCCTTGCCGTCGGCGGTCCAGGTGACCTTGGTGACGGCCTCGTCGATCTTCTCGCCGTGCATCGTCAGCGGCTTGTCCAGCTTGGACTTGGTGACCTCCACACTCCAGCCGGGGATCGGCTGGGGCATGACCGAGGCCAGCGGGTGGTCGGCCGGGAGGTTCACCTCGAGCTTGGTGGTCGAGGCGTCGTCGCGCTCATTGGGGACCTTGAAGTCGACGACCGCGTAGCCGCCCTTGGCCGCGGTGCCCTCGGGCTGCACGCTGACGTGCGCGAAGGCGGGGGCGGACAGGGCGAGGACGGCGGTACCCGCGGCAGCAACGGCGGCGGCGATACGGGAAGTCTTCATGGCAGGGAGCACTCCACTTCGAGTGAGTTCCGGTGGTTATCAGGAGTACGCGTGCGTGGCCGTACCACCCGTGGTGGCCTCGGCCGATGGGCGCACGCGCGCGTGCCGCACGACGGCGGCCCCTCCCGTCCGGCTCTCCGTTTCCGGTTCCGCTGGAGTGGTGGTCGCGTCGTGTCAGGCGGCGAGGAGGAACGCGGCGGCGGGCGGGCCGCGCCGGATCACCGTGTGCTGGAGTGCGGTGGTGTGCGGGGCGGGCACCTCGTCCCGGGCGGTACGACGGACACGCGGGCCGGCCTCGGCCGCGGGCAGCAGCCCCGCACACAGGGCGTGCGCCAGCGCGAGCGCCGCGCGCAGAGATCGTACGAGCGCCCCCTCCGCGACCCCGTGCGCCGACAGCTCGATCAGCCGCAGCAGGGCCAGATCGCCGCGGCGCAGCAGCCAGCCGACGGCCACGGCCGCGAGGACGTGGCCGAGCAGCATCGGCAGGGAGGGCAGCAGCGGCGCCGAGGAGCCGGTGCCGCCTGCCATGTGGTCCATGGCCGGCATGGTGCCCGCGGCCCGGCCCGAGGAGTCGATGAGGCGCGCGTCGAGCAGGAGCCGGTAGGCGTGCCCGGGGGTGAGCGCCGAGGCGCTGGACCCGCACAGGAGCCGCGCGGCCCGCTCGACGAGCGCGCCCTGGCTCAGCGCCCCGTCCGTCGGGCCCATCGGCATCGCGGCCGAGGCCCCGTGCTGACCCAGCCCGAACAGCGTGTGCAGCACGGCCTGGCCGAGCGCGAGGAGGGCGGCGATGCCCGGCAGCGAGCGTTGCCGTCCGGCGAGCGGTGCCACCAGCAGCAGGGAGCCCAGGAATCCCGCGCCGAGCGTCCACAGGGGCACGCGCGCGCAGGAGGCCAGTGTGTGCCCGGCCGCGGACAGCACGACGCAGACCGCGGCGAACACCGCGGCCCGCAGGATCCGGAGCCCGGCTCCGGGGCGCGCCGTGCGCGGGTGGGGGGCAGACATGGCCGCCTCATCATCGCACTGGCCTCACCCGGGCCCTGCGTCAGGTCGCGGGATCCCGTCACGGCAGGGAGACCGTGCTCCCGGCAGGAGGGCCGCCGCGATGACCGGAAGATCATCCTCCGCGCCGAAGTCATGCCCTCATACACCGATTCCTCCCGGGGCACATCGACCGTATGGGCGGAGTCACGTCAACGGTGTGCTTACGGGCACGTACGGGCGGCAATAGGTAACGGTATGTCGAGCCGCGGCCAGGAGGCTGGAGCATGAGCATCTGGTGGTCACTCCATCTGCGCCGCGAGGCCGCGAGCGTGCCGCTCGCCCGGCGGCTGCTGATCGGCACGATGGAAACCGCGGGCGTCGACCCGGACGTCTCCTACGACCTGTCCGTCGCCCTCAGCGAGGCCTGCGCGAACGCGGTCGAGCACGGCGGGGACGCCGAGCGCGGCGGCTGCTCGGAGGCCTACCGGGTGACCGCCTACCTCGACGGCGAGAAGTGCCGGATCGAGG
Organism: Streptomyces sp. NPDC005728; assembly: GCF_040630895.1. Lineage (NCBI taxonomy): Bacteria > Bacillati > Actinomycetota > Actinomycetes > Kitasatosporales > Streptomycetaceae > Streptomyces > Streptomyces sp. NPDC005728. The sequence continues at coordinate 48,647 of NZ_JBEXYL010000023.1, read as the reverse complement.
TGGCCGATTCCGGACCGGGGTTCACCCGCACCCAGGACGTCAGGCCCGCCCGCACCGACGCCGAGAACGGCCGCGGGCTGTGTCTGATCCGGGAACTCGCCGATCACGTGCATATCGGCGCCAAGCCGGGCCGGGGCGGGACGGTGGTGAGCTTCGACAAGATCCTCAAGTGGAAGAAAGATCCTTCCCTGCTTACGGCATGACGACCTCCCACGCGAGCCCGCGTCGTTAGGGTGCGCGCATGCAGAGCATTCGTATGGAACTGGAAAAAGAGGAAATAGCGGTCGGGGTGATGCTGCGTCCTCTCTCCGCGGCCGACGCCTTCGCGCTCGCCTCCGCCTATGCGGAGAACCGCACACACCTGGAACCGTGGGAGCCGGTCAGACCGGAGTCCTTCTTCACCGCGGAGGGCCAGGCGGAGCGTATCGACGGGCTGCTGCGGCAGTTCGCCGAAAACACCGTGGTGCCCTGGGTGTTCGAGGCTCGGGACGGCCGGATCGTCGGGGCGATCACCCTGTCCGGAATTTCCCGCGGCCCTTTCTGCAGTTCCTCTCTCGGGTACTGGGTGGCCGCCGACCAGCAGAACAAGGGGCTGGCCAGCGGCGCAGTGGAGCGGGTCTGCCGTATCGCCCGGGACACGATCGGACTGCACCGGATCGAGGCGTCCACGCTGACCGACAACACCGGTTCGCAGCGGGTGCTGGCGAAATGCGGGTTCGAGGCGATCGGTCTCGCCCCCGACTACCTGCACATCAACGGAAGATGGCGGGACTGCCGGCTCTTCCAGCGTGTGCTGCACGACCACGCCCCTGCTCTGTAAGGGCGCATTTTCGGCCTTCTTCTCGGACTCCTCGTCCTTCACAGCTCTGTGCCAGGGCATGCCCATCGGGCTGACAACCGGTGCCCCTAGCTTCCTCGGCCATGACGGGAAACCACAGAGACACATCGATCACCCGGCGCCGGGCCCTCGCCGTGACCGGCGGCACGGTGGCGGCCGGCGGTCTGGCGGTCGCCGGCTTCCAGTCGGCATTCGCCGACACGGCCGAGACGGCTGACACGGCCGTCTCGGACGCCGAGGCGAGCGCGACAGCCTCGGCGACCTCGACCGGCAGCACCTGCACGCAGTTGATGCCGAGTGTCACGGAGGGGCCGTACTACCTCGATGGTGCCTTGGTGCGCAAGGACATCACCGAGGGCAAGAGCGGGGTTCCGCTGACGCTTCGGCTCACGGTCGTGGACGCCACCGACGGCTGCACCCCGGTCCCCGGCGCGGCCGTGGAGATCTGGCACTGCGACGCCTGGGGCTACTACTCCGGCTACACCACGGCCAACCCCGGCGGCTCGGCACCGGCCGAGAGCGAGGAGGGTGACAGTGCGAACGACAACACGTTCCTGCGCGCCTACCAGATCGCCAACGCCAACGGGGTCGTGAAGTTCGAAACGATCTTCCCGGGCTGGTACACCCCGCGCACCTGCCACATCCACGTGAAGGTGCACACCGGCGGCGAGAAGGCGGACGGCACCTATGAGGGCGGCAAGGTCAACTTCACCGGCCAGCTGTTCTTCGACGACGCCGCCGCCGAGGCGATCTTCGCGCTGAAGCCGTACTCCCAGCACACCGGCAGTTACACCAAGCTGGCCGACGACATGGTCTACGACGGCGGGGGCGCCGCCGGCGGCCTGCTCACCCTCAAGCCCGTGCACAAGAACGATCCGTCCAGGGGTTACAAGGGCTTCCTGACGCTCGGTGTCGACCCCGACGCGGAGAACACCGGGGCGGGCAGCGGCGGCGGGGGCACCCCGCCGAGCGGCGCACCCACGGGCGCCCCACCGACCGACACCGCCTCCCCCTCGGCGTCCTCCTGAGGGAGGGCGATGAACAGCCGCGAGGACGAGGCGCTGGCGAGCGCGGCGGTGGCCGCGCTCACCGGCCGGCTGGCGCTGACCCCCCAACCGGGGCTGCCGGACCCGCGCGACCTGAACGCCCGGGCCACCGGCCGCGACCACCGCGCCCTGCGCTGGTCCGCCAAGGCGCTGGGGCCCGGCCTCGCGGCCATGGCCGCCGCCGCCCGCCGCACCGGCGCACCCACACCGGCACTGCGGTCGGAACTCGGTGCGATCGGCCGCTGCAGCGAACACACCCTGACCCTGACGGGCGGCGGCCACCGGGGCGCGCTGTGGGTCCTGGGCCTGCTGGTTGCGGCGACGGCACTGGACGCCGGCACGCCCGAACCGGGTGAATCGGATGCATCGGACGGGACCGCCCGGGAGTCCGGTCGGGCCGCCCGGGATCGCCGTCCGCGGGCTCAGGGCATCACCGTGCTCGTCCGGCAGATCGCCGCTCACCCCGACCGTGGTGCGCCGGCCCGGCCCAGCAGGGGTTCCGCCATCTCCGTCAAGTACGGGGCCGCGGGCGCCCGGGGTGAGGCACGGGCCGGGTTCCCGCATGTGCGGCGGGCGTTGGACGCGCTGGCCAGAGCCCGGGCGGCCGGTGCCGACGAGACGCGGGCCCGGCTGGACGGCCTGCTCACCGTGATGTCCACCCTGCAGGACACCGAACTGCTGCACACCGCGGGCCCGATCGGCCTGCGGCACGTGCAGGCGGGCGCCCGGGCCGTCCTGGAGGCGGGGGGTACGGCGACGGAGGCCGGTGCCGAGGCCCTGGCCGCGCTCGACGCCGACCTCCACGCGCGCGCGTGGAGCCCCCGGGGCAGCGCGGGTCTGCTCGCGGGGGCGCTGTTCCTTGACACCTTGCCGGTCAGCCTGCCGGCACCGGCTCGGTGACCGTCCGCCGCGCACGGCCGGCGGTCCGGCGGGCCACCGGCCCCATCGCGCAGGCCGCCAGCGGCATCAGCGCACCGAGCAGCAGCCAGCCCGGCGTGCCCCAGCCCATCAGCAGCGAGGTCACCACCAGCGGGCCCAGGGTACGGGCCACCGTCACACCCGTGCCGAAGAAGCCCTGGTACTCGCCCATCCGGTCGGCCGGGGCCAGGTCGAAGGACAACTGCCACGAGCCCGCCGACTGCTGCATCTCCGCGACGACCTGGAGCACCGCCCCGGCCACCAGGATCAGGGCCGCGGGACCTGCGGACCGGCCCGCCGACAGTGCGAACACCGCACAGGACGCGAGCATCACGACCCCGGACCGGCGCAGCACCCGCACCGCCGTCGCGAGCCCGGTGACGGCACGGGCCGCCCGCACCTGGAACAGCGTGACCACCGCGGTGTTGAGGACGAACAACACCGACGCCAGCCAGGCCGGCGCTCCCGTCCGCTCGGTGATCCACAGCGGCAGGGCGAGGCTCAGCAGCGGCAGACGCAGCAGCAGGACGGCGTTGAGCAGCGCGAGGAGTGCGTACGGCCGGTCGCGCAGGACCGCGAACCGCTGCTCACGGCGCCCGCCCGCCACCACCGGTGCCACCGCCGGCAGCCGCAGCAGGATCAGTGCGCACACCAGGAAGCACACCGCGTCCAGCCCGAGCACCGCCCGGTACGCCCCCGCCGTACCGGCGTTCAGCGCGAGGCCGCCGAGCGCCGCACCGACCGCCAGCCCCCCGTTCGACGTCGACTGGAGCCGTGCCAGCAGTCCCGTCCGCTCCCCGGCCGGCACCAGGCCCGCCAGCAGTGCCTGCCGGGCCGCCGCCAGACCCGACTGTGCCGAGGCGTAGACACAGGCGGCGAGGACGAACGGCACGAACCCCCGCACCAGGAGAAACGCCCCGACCGCAGCCGAGGTTCCCAGTGCCAGCAGCACAGCCGTGCCGCGCGCCCCGCGCCGGTCCGCGAGCCTCCCGAGCGGCACCCCGACCAGCGAGCCGACCGCCCAGGCGAGCGTCAGCCCGAGCCCCACGCGCGCGGGGGCAAGGCCGACGACCCGGGTGAAATACAGCGCGGACGTGACGTAGAAGGCGCCGTCCCCCACGGAGTTGGCGAGTTGAGCGAGGGCCGGAAAGCGTTGCGGACGGTTCGTCATAACCATGACGGTAGGCGCCCATTGGATCTATGAGCAGGCCCAATCCATCGCTTCTTCAGTGGCCCGCTTCAGCCGTCTGCTCCGGTCACCCTCGGGCATCTGCGCCGGTCACCCTCAGGCGTCGAGAACCTTTGCCAGCACCTCCAGCGCCTCCGGATACGCCCGCTCCCGGGGCGTGCCGTAGCCGACGACCAGGCCCTGCGGCCGTCCCTCGCCGGGTGTGTGCCAATGGCTGCCCAGATGCCCGACGGCGAGCCCCTCCGCCTCGGCGCGGTCCAGGACCTCGGCCTCGTCGGGCACGTCGATCAGCGCGTGCAGCCCGGCCGCGATACCCCGCACGCCCCGCCGCGCCCCCAGCCGGTCCAGCAGCTGGTCCCGGCGGCGCCGGTAGCGCAGCCGGCACGCGCGCACGTGCCGGTCGTAGGCATGGCTGTCGATCAGCTCGGCGAGCGCCAGCTGTCCGATGGTCTCGGTGTGGTGGTCGCTGTGCAGCTTGGCGTCGGCGACCGCGTCGATCAGCTGCGGAGGCAGCACCATCCAGCCGAGCCGCAGTGCGGGGCCGAGGGTCTTTGAGGCGGTGCCCAGGTAGACGACCTGGCCCGGGGCCATGCCCTGCAGCGCGCCCACCGGCTGGCGGTCGTAGCGGAACTCGCCGTCGTAGTCGTCCTCGACGATGAGCCCGCCACGCGCGCGTGCCCAGTCGGTGAGCGCGCGGCGCCGCTCGGGGTGCAGGGTCACGCCGGTCGGGTACTGGTGGGCCGGGGTGACCACCACGGCGGCCGCCTCGCTCAGCTCCCCGGGCCGGACCCCCTGCTCGTCCACTCGCACCGGCAGCACGGTCCCGCCGTTGCGCCGCACCACCTCGCGGTGGAAGGGCAGCCCCGGGTCCTCCATGGCGACCGAGGCGCCCTCCAGCACGCGCGTGAGGAGCGCGAGCCCCTGGACGTACCCGGAGGTGATCACGATCCGCTCCGGCGGCGCGAGCACCCCGCGCGCCCGCCCCAGGTAGCCCGACAGCGCGGTGCGCAGTTCGATCCGCCCGCGCGGGTCGCCGTAGTCGTACGCCAGGGAGGGCGCCGTCGCTATGGCGCGGCGCAGCGCCCTCAGCCAGGCCGCGGCCGGGAACGCGCCCACGTCGGGGCTGCCCGGCCGGAGGTCGAAACGCGGCGCACGCGCGTGTGTCGCCGTTCCCGGCTCCTCCTCCCGCACGGCCGGGAGTTCGGCGACCCGGGTGCCGGACCCCTGCCGGGCGGTCAGATAGCCCTCGGCGACGAGCTGGTCGTACGCCGACTTCGCGGTACCGCGCGAGATGCCGAGCTCCGTCGCGAGCCGCCGGGTGGCCGGCAGCCGGGTGCCGGGTGCGAGCCGTCCGTCGCGCACGGCGTCCCTGAGCGCCCGCTCCAGCCCGACGCGGCGGCCGTCCGCCGCGTCGGGTTCGAGATGCAGGTCGACGCCGATTCCGGACCAGAAGTCGTTCACGATTCCCCCACGTGAGACCCGCGCCCCCAAGGGGCGCGGGGCGGTGTTCGACATGCGGCTCCGCCGCGTGGGCGCGACCCCAGCCACGGACCACGGGCACACGAAATGGCCGGGTACCCACCGGTACCCGGCCATTCAGTGTGACGTCAGCCCTTCAAAGATGCCATCCATTCCTCAACCTCGTCCGACCGCCGGGGCAGCGCAGCGCTCAGGTTCCGGTTGCCGTCCTCGGTGACGAGGATGTCGTCCTCGATGCGGACGCCGATGCCCCGGTACTCCTCGGGGACCGTCAGGTCGTCGGCCTGGAAGTACAGGCCGGGCTCGACGGTGAGGACCATGCCCGGCTCCAGCGTGCCGTCGACGTACGTCTCGGTCCGCGCGGACGCGCAGTCGTGGACGTCCATGCCGAGCATGTGGCCGGTGCCGTGCAGGGTCCAGCGGCGCTGCAGGCCCAGCTCCAGGACGCGCTCGACCGGGCCCTCGACCAGGCCCCACCCGACGAGCCTCTCGGCGAGCACGCGCTGGGCGGCGTCGTGGAAGTCGCGGTACTTGGCGCCGGGCTTCACGGCCGCGATACCGGCCTCCTGGGCCTCGTATACGGCGTCGTAGACCTTCTTCTGGATCTCGCTGTACGTGCCGTTGACGGGCAGCGTGCGCGTGACGTCGGCGGTGTACAGGGTGTGCGTCTCCACGCCCGCGTCCAGCAGGAGCAGGTCGCCGGAGCGGACCGGGCCGTCGTTGCGCACCCAGTGCAGCGTGCAGGCGTGCGGGCCGGCCGCGCAGATGGAGCCGTAGCCGACGTCGTTGCCCTCCACGCGCGCGCGGAGGAAGAACGTGCCCTCGATGTAGCGCTCGCTCGTCGCCTCGGCCTTGTCGAGGACCTTGACGACGTCCTCGAAGCCGCGCGCCGTCGAGTCGCAGGCCTTCTGCAGCTCGCCGATCTCGAAGGCGTCCTTGACCAGCCGCATCTCGGAGAGGAAGACCCGCAGCTCCTCGTCGCGCTCGCCGGTGACCTTGTCGGTGAGGGCGGCCTCGATGCCGGCGTCGTAGCCGCGCACGACGCGCACCGGGCCGGTGGCCTCGCGCAGCTTGTCGGCCAGCTCGCGCACGTCGGCGGCCGGGATGCCGTACAGCGCCTCGGACTCGGTGAGGGAGTGGCGGCGGCCGACCCACAGCTCGCCCTGGCCGGAGAGCCAGAACTCGCCGTTCTCGCGGTCGGAGCGGGGCAGGAGGCAGATCGTCTCCTTGTGGCCCTCCGCCGTCGGCTCCATGACGAGTACGCCGTCCTCGTCCTGGTTGCCGGTGAGGTACGCGTACTCGACCGAGGCGCGGAAGGAGTACTCGGTGTCGTTCGAGCGGGTCTTCAGGTTGCCCGCGGGGATGACGAGACGCTCGCCCGGGAAGCGCGCGGAGAGAGCGGCGCGGCGGCGGGCGGTCTCGGCGGCCTGCGGGATCGGCTCCAGGTCGCGCAGCTCGGTGTCGGCCCAGCCGGACTTCATGTTCTCGGCCAGCTCGTCGGAGACGCCCGGGTACAGGCCGTTCTTCCGCTGCTTGATGGGCTCCTCGGACTCGGCTTCCGGGTCGGCCGCGGTAGCGGCGGCATCGGAAAGAGCCGGGTTGAGCTCGTCGGACACGTGATCCTCCTCCGTACGGCATGTGATCTCCCCCGGGCCCGCGACGCTCACGCTTGTGGCCGAGCGGGGGGACCTCCATCATCGTACGGTCGTGCGGAAAGCGGCCCAGGGCCGGAAGACCTGTTATGCCCGCCCATGTCAGGCGGTGTGAGAGCGCTCTCAGTCGAAGCGGGCCGCGAGCAGGACCACGTCCTCCTCGCCGTCCGCCGTGTCCATGCCGTCCGGCAGTACGGTGCGCAGCACGTGGTCGGCGATGGCCCCGGGGTCGCGGCGCAGGGTGCGGGGGATGCTCGCGGCGGCCGTGTGCAGCCGGGCGAAGGCACGGTCCATGGGGTCGCCGGTACGGTGCAGCAGCCCGTCGGTGTAGAGCAGGACGGTTTCCCCGGCCTCGGCCTGGATCTCCACGCTCGGCGCCTCCCAGCAGGCGAGCATGCCGAGCGGCGCTGAGACGGAGGTCTCGGCGAACTCGGTGCGCCGCTCACCGATCAGCAGGGGCGGGCTGTGCCCGGCACCGGCCAGGGTGATCTTGCGCAGGGCCGGTTCGCAATAGGCGAACAGGGCGGTGGCCGAGCGGGCGGGCTCGGTCAGGCGCAGCAGCAGCTCCAGGTCGGACAGGACGGCGACCGGGTCCTCGCCCTCCATCACGGCGTAAGCCCTGAGGGAGGCGCGCAGCCGGCCCATGGCGGCCACCGCGCTGGGCCCGGAGCCGGTGACCGAGCCGACGGAGAGGCCGAGGGCGGCGTCGGGCAGCGGCAGCGCGTCGTACCAGTCGCCGCCGCCGCGCGGGCCGGTGCGGTGCCGTGCGGCGAGCTGGACGCCGGCCACCCGCGGCAGCCGGGAGGGGAGCAGTTCCTCGGTGATCGTCGCCACGCACGCGCGCGTGCGCTCGACTTCCACGAGCCGTGCGAGGTGTTCGGCGGCGTGGCGGACGTACAGGCCGACGAGGTGGCGGCGGCGCTCGTCCGGTTCGGCGGGCTCGTCGTACAGCCACACGGCCGCGCCGAGGCGGCCCGCGGACGGGGTGGCCAGGGGAAGGGCGTAGCTGGCGGCGTAGCCGAGGCGGGCGGCCACCTCGCGGTGGCGGGGGTCGAGGCCGTCCTCGGCGAGCAGGTCGGCGTGCACGATCTCGGTGCCCGCACCGGCGCCCGTGCCGGCGTCGAGGAGGGTGCCGTAGGGCAGCGAGCCGCGCGGCACGGTCTCGATGTGGCCGAGGTCGGCGTGGCCGAGGCCGAGGCCGATGGTCGTACGGGGCGCGAGCCCGTCGTCCGGTTCCAGGACGACCAGGCCGCGGCGGGCGCCGACGAGGGCGGATCCGGCGCGCAGCAGTTCCTGGAGGGCGGGTTCGAGGGCGTTCGTGCGGGACAGGCGCTCGGTGAGTTCGTGGAGGGTCGTCAGGTCCGAGACCCAGCAGGCCAGCCGGTCCTGGAGCAGGGTGCCGGGAGCGGGGCCGGTGGGGGCGTTCGTGACGGGGTGTGTGCTGTCCGGGGAGGGGCCGGCGCCCGGGGTGGGGGGTGTGGGCGCGACAGTGTGTGCGGGCGTGGGGACCGTTGAATCGATTCCAGCCACTTTCGGAGGGTGCGGGGCGTTCATGGCGTCCGGCCTTCAGACCGGTGCGTATTGCTCAAAAGCATCGCAAACCCCCATGTCATTCTGCGCCGCTAGCAGTGTCTCCACATGTACACGCACTCGTGAGGGGATGTCCAGCATTGTCCTGCAGGGATTCCTGGTGTCCATGGGCCGGGTGTGGGTTTCTTCCGAAACCCTTGCCTTACCGCCAAGTTGGCTTAAAACTGCCTCAGGTATCGGTTCATTGCGGTCGACTGGGCTTGCTCCACAGAGCGTCACAGCGGTCGTGATGGGTACGTACTCGGAGAAGGCCAGGGGTGGCTGGGGGCCACCCGGAACCTGGCGACGGACCCGGGCGTCATAGCCACCGACGGCCGAGCCCCATCCTCCCGTGGCGGAGGCGGAGAGAAACACGCGCGACGGCAAAACGCCAGACTTCGCCACCCCCATGCCGCACCCGTGCTTTTGATAGACGCACTATGGACGCGGCCAATGCTCGACCCTTTGGGGTTCCCCTTGTCGTACGCAGGGGTGTGATGCGCCAACAGGTACGCACAGTGAAGTGATCGACACATGGTGTGATGTGGTCCACGGTGTTGCCAGCGGTGCAACGGAAAGGAACGAGCGCTCATGCGCGAGATCCTCGGAAGGCGACGCAGGCTCCTGTCCAGGCGGAAAGGCGGGAGGCCTGAGCTGATCAGCGCGGCCCTGACCTTCGCGACGGAATGGCAGTGGCCCGTACTCCCGGGCGTGGCCCCGGACCCGCAGGGGCGGGCCCGGTGCGCCTGCCCCGACCCGGAGTGCACGGTGCCCGGTGCGCACCCCTTCGACCCCGGCCTGCTCGCCGCCACCACCGACGCGCGCATGGTGCGCTGGTGGTGGGCCAACCGGCCGGCCGCGCCGATCATCCTCGCCACCGGCGGCATCGCGCCCTGCGCGGTCAGCCTGCCGGCGCTCGCGGCGTCCCGCGCCCTCGACCTGCTCGACCGGCGGGGCATGCGGCTCGGCCCGGTGGTCGCCGCGCCGACCCGCTGGGCGTTCCTCGTCAAGCCGTACTCCATGGAGCAGCTCGGCGAACTGCTCTACGCCAAGGACTTCGTCCCCGGTTCCCTGCGCTTCCACGGCGAGGGCGGATACATCGCCCTGCCGCCCTCCGAGACCGGCCAGGGCGACGTCCGCTGGGAGCGCGCCCCGCTCCCCGGCTCGGCCTCGCCCTGGGTGCCCGATGTGGAGGCCGTGGTGGACGCGGTCGTCGATGCCCTCACTCGTACGGGTGTGAGCGCACCCGAGTTGTAGGAGTGTCCGGCGCGGGCGGGCCCGATGCCCGCCCGCGGTCGTTATCTTCCGCTACATGCTGCGCTTTTCTGCGGGTCCCGGTACTCGGTCGCCGCACCGCGGCGGGTCGGACCCCCGAAGGCTTCGTCTGCTCGCCCTCGTGGGCGTCGCGGTGGCCGCGGTCGTGCTGCCGCTGGCCGTGGCGTCCGCGGGGCAGGTGGGCGACTCCGCGGAACCTCCGGGAGCGGGCGGCCGGTCCGCCGCACACGCACCGTCGTCCTCGTCCTCCCCGACGCCGTCCTCGTCGTCTTCGTCCACGTCGTCCTCCTCGGACGGCGACGCGAAGATGCCCCCCGTCGTGCCCACCCGTTCCCCGCTGCTGCTCGGCCTGGGCCTGGCCACCGCCGCGCGCTGCGGACCCGAACTCTCCTCCCCCGAGGGTGTCGAGGCGCAGACCTGTGTGCTGACGCAGGGCGACGACACCTGGGCGCGCACCTACTACCGCAACGCCACCGGCGAGGCCGTGGACTCCGTGCTGAGCCTGATGGGGCCGGGCGGCCGGACTGTGCAGATGCACTGCCCCACGGACGCCGGCGACGAACCCGCCACCTGTGAGACACCCCGTGAACGCACCCGGGGTTCGCTGGACGGCTACTCGGCCGTCACCGAGTTCGCCGCACGCGGGACGGAGGGGCGGCTGCTGTTGCGCTCCAGCAGCAACTCCGAGGAGTCAAAGGGGAGTTGACGCTCCGCGAGACGCTGTACACCGGACGCGGACATGGAAAGACCCGGTTGCTGGCGACGGGGGATGCACCAGCAACCGGGCTACTGGAACGGTAACAAGAGATCGGCGGTTAGCAAATTCGATCTCGGCTATTCGGACACCGATTTTCCTGTCACGACGGGGAGTTGTGACAGGAGTCACCTGATTCGGATGGTGTCCCTCACGGCTGACCGACCGGTCAGCCGTGAGCCCTTGCTCCGGAGTGCCTCAGCTGAGCGTGACCTGCCGGTTGGTCAGTCCGCCGCGCGCGCGGCGCTCGTCGGCGGTGAGCGGCTCGGTGGCGGCGAGGGCGGTGGCGAGCCGCTCGGCGAACTCGGCGGCCGGCTTCTCCACATCCTCGGCCGTGACGCCGCTCGGCAGGTCCCAGACCGGCACCGTGAGGCCGTGAGCACGGAAGGAACCCACCAGCCGGGTGCCCTCGCCGAGGTTGGAGCGGCCTGCCGCGTGCAGCCGGGCAAGAGCGTCCAGAAGCTGCTCCTCCGGATGCGGCATGACCCAGCGCAGGTGGTTCTTCTCCGGGGTCTCGCACCAGTACGCGGCATCCACGCCGGACAGCTTCACGGTCGGGATGGCGGCGGCGTTGGCCCGCTCCAGGGAGGCGGCCACGTCCGGAGTGGCGTTCTCCGCGTCCGGCACCCAGAACTCGAAGCCGCTGTGCACAACTGGCTCGAACGCGCCTTCCGGGTCGAGCAGGTCCTGAAGCCGCGGACCCTCGACGGGGGCGCGGCGGCCCTCCACCGGGGTGCCGGGCGCGGCCTCCAGCGCGCGCTGGAGGGTGTCGGCGAGGTCGCGGCTGATGTCGCCGGAGGGCGTGTCGTTCTGCAGGCCGAGCAGGACCGAGCCGTCGTCGCGCCGCAGCGCGGGCCAGGCCATCGGCAGCACCGTGGCCAGCGTGACCGACGGGACGCCCTCGGGCAGGCCGGCCTTCAGGGGCAGCTCGACCGTGGCGGCCGGCACCAGTTCGCGCAGCGCCACCCAGTCGCACTCGCCCGGCAGCCCCTCGAACGGGCGGTGCACCAGCTCGGTCGCGGCGTGCGCGGCGGCCCGGCCGTGACACGCCTTGTAGCGCCGGCCGCTGCCGCAGGGGCAGGGCTCGCGTGCGCCGACAACCGGGATCTCTCCGTCTGTGATCTGCGGCTTGGCCTTCGTCTGGGGTCGCTTCTTGGCCATCGTGGGGTCTCCCGGTTACGACTCGTCTCGTACGGTCGGGAGCCTAGCCGTTCGCGCCATGACCGACGGGAACCTGTGGACAAGGGACACATGGACGACGCCGACCGGGTGACCCTGTGGACAACTCCCGTGCTGCCCGCGCTCAGTCCAGGTCTTCGAACGCGTCCGCGAAGTCCAGTTCGGCCAGGGCCGGAACCGTGGAGGTGGTGACGCGCGTAGCGAAACCGCCGCGACGACACCCGGCATCCGGATCATGAACGTCTTCGTTGACCAGGACCCAGACCGTCACCTCGCCCTGGATGTCGTCCCGGACACCCCAGTCGTCGGCGAGGGCCGTGATGATGTTCAGCCCCCGGCCTCCGTGTGCCGTGACCGACGGGGTGGCCGGAGCCGGGCGGGTCGGGCCGCCGCCGTCCGTCACCTCCACGACGAGCCGCCCGCGCGGGTCCACCTGCCAGGCGGCGCGCACATCGCCGTCCCCGGCCAGGGCATCGCCCAGGGGGCGCCCGTGTTTGCAGGCGTTGCTCAATAGTTCGGAAAGGATCAGTACGGCATCGTCGATGACCGATTCCGATACGCCACCGCTGCGCAGCTGCGCACGCATGCGGTGCCTCGCCTTCCCCACGCCCGCAGGGCCATGGGGTACGGCCATGCTCGACGACGTGGGCACCTCCTGTGCCACCACCAACGCCACCCCCGAGACCTCCTTTGCCCCACGCCACGGTGTGGATGCCCCATTGGCCTGTACCGGAAACCGGCCAGTCCCCTTCCGGTGACGCATTCGCAACGACCGCATACGGAGCGAATGCGCCGGAGCACTTCCTGTCACGGACATGTCGTCGTGTGGCTGGATTTCATTGGTGTGGCCGAGAACGGAGGATGGCCGAGCCGAGCGGCCGGGTCAAGAGGTGCGGACCGGTCCTTACGTGGATCTTGTGCTCCGCTTTCCCGCACTCAGCGGCCCAGTTGGTGCAGCACCGCGCGCGGGCGGTTGGTGATGATGGCGTCGATGCCCAGGTCGACGCAGAGGTCCACGTCCTCGGGCTCGTTCACGGTCCAGACGTGGACCTGGTGGCCGGCTCGTTTCAGCCGCTCCACATAGGCCGGGTGGTTGCGCACGATGCGGATCGAGGGGCCCGCGATCTCCACGCCCGCCGGCAGCCGCCCGTCGCGCAGCCGGGGCGAGAGGAACTGGACCAGGTAGACCGTCGGCAGCGTCGGTGCCGCGGCACGCACGCGGTGCAGCGAGCGCGCCGAGAAGCTCATGATCCGTACCGGCGACTCGGCGGCCGAGGGCGGCGCGTCCAGCCCGAACCGCTTCAGCAGGTGCAGCAGCCGCTCCTCCACCTGCCCGGCCCAGCGCGTGGGGTGCTTGGTCTCGATGGCCAGCTCCACCCGCCGCCCGGCGTCCGAGACCAGCTCCAGCAGCCGCTCCAGGGTGAGTACGGAGGTGTCCGCCGAGTCCTCCGGCCGGTGCTCCCAGTCGGGCTCCTCGTCGCGCCCGCGCCAGGCCTCGCGCGTCTTCCATGAGCCGAAGTCCAGCGCGGCGAGATCGGCCAGCTCCAGGGCGGAGACGGCTCCGCGCCCGTTGGAGGTGCGGTTCACCCGCCGGTCGTGGACGCAGACCAGGTGGCCGTCGGCGGTCAGCCGTACGTCGCACTCCAGGGCGTCCGCCCCGTCCTCGATCGCCTTCTTGTACGCGGCCAGGGTGTGCTCGGGCGCGTCCTCGGATGCCCCCCGGTGGGCGACGACCTGGATGGGGTGCTGTGGTGCGTGGGTCACCGCGTCATGGTGCCACCGACACGGGGACGGAGGGCGGCGCGGGTCCGTCCGTGCGGCGAACGGGGGCATCCAGCCTGCCCGTTTATGTGCCTTTTGCAAGAAAGGTCATATATAAAGAGTGATCCTGGACCCACAGCCACCGCTTATGGTGCTCTGACGGCCCGTGGGAAAAGCTGACTGCATACATCAGGAACGCGGAACCATGCCAGCTGCATCGCGCCGGGCCCACGCTTCACGGGCGACCAACATGCACGCCGCGACAGGCGCGAACGAACATGACCGAGTGTGACCGAGTGCGACCGAGAACAACTGCCGTGGATCGAGGAGAAGAGCTGTGAGCACCGAGAACGAGGGCAACGCGGTACCCCCGGCCCCGTCCGCACCTCCCGTGCCGGTGGCCTCTCCCACTGCCTCCCCGGAGGGCTCCGCCCCGGACGGGGGCGCGCCGACGACTCCGCTCCCGCCGGTTCCCCAGAGTGCCCCGGGCGCCTCGGAACAGGGCCCCGCCGGCCCGCCCGAGAGCGCGCACGCCTCCGGTCCCGCCCCTGAGGCCCACCAGCCGTACGGCGGCCAGACCTCCGGGGCCCACCAGCCCTACGGCGGCCCCACCGCCCCCGAGGCCCACCAGCCCTACGGCGGCCCGGCCCCCGACGGCTCCTGGCCGCCCCCGCCCCCGGCCACGCCCTCCTACGGCGAGGGCGGCGCCGGTGGCGTCGGCTGGGGCGCGTCGTACCAGCAGCCCGCCCCCAAGCCCCGCAGCGGGCGCGGCGGGCTGGTCGCGGCGGTCCTGGTGGCCGCGCTGGTCGCGGGCGGCCTGGGCGGCGGCCTCGGCTACACCCTGGCGAAGGACAACGACAGCAGCGGTTCCACCACCGTCTCCGCCTCCGACGGCAGCGCCTCGCAGGTCAGGCGCGCCCCCGGCACGATCGCCAATGTGGCCGCCCAGGCGCTTCCCAGCACGGTCACCATCGAGGCGGAGAGCACCAACGGCGAGGGCGGCACGGGCACCGGGTTCGTCTTCGACAAGCAGGGCCACATCGTCACCAACAACCACGTGGTCGCCGAGGCCGTCGACGGCGGCAAGCTGACCGCGACCTTCCCGAACGGCAAGAAGTACGACGCGGAGATCGTCGGCCACGCCCAGGGGTACGACGTCGCCGTCATCAAGCTCAAGAACGCCCCGTCCGACCTCAAGCCCCTCGCCCTCGGCGACTCCGACAAGGTGGCCGTCGGCGACGAGACCATCGCCATCGGCGCCCCCTTCGGCCTGTCCAATACGGTCACCACGGGCATCATCAGCGCCAAGAACCGCCCGGTGGCCTCCAGCGACGGCAGCTCCTCGAGCAAGGCGTCGTACATGAGCGCCCTGCAGACCGACGCGTCGATCAACCCCGGCAACTCGGGCGGCCCGCTGCTGAACGCCTCCGGCGCGGTCATCGGCATCAACTCGGCGATCCAGTCGACCGGCAGCGGCGGGTTCGGCTCCGGCCAGTCCGGTTCGATCGGCCTCGGCTTCGCGATCCCGATCAACCAGGCCAAGTACGTCGCCCAGCAGCTGATCAAGACCGGCAAGCCGGTGTACGCCAGGATCGGCGCGTCCGTCTCCCTGGAGGAGTCCACGGGCGGCGCGAAGATCACCGACCAGGGCGCGGCCGGCGCCGCCGCGATCGAGTCCGGCGGCCCGGCCGACAAGGCAGGCCTCAAGCCCGGGGACGTCATCACCAAGCTCGACGACAACGTGATCGACAGCGGCCCGACCCTGATCGGCGAGATCTGGACCCACAAGCCCGGCGACAAGGTCAAGATCACCTACACGCGGGACGGCCAGGAGCACACGGTGGACCTCGCCCTCGCCTCCAGGACGGGCGACAGCTGATCAGCACGCGCGCGTAACGGGGGTGCCTCTCGCCGAGAGGCACCCCCTTGTACTGCGGCCGCTCACAGTGCTGGGAAAGTCCCCGCGGGGGCACAAGATCGGCCGACGGCGGCCCCCGCACGGACCACGACCCGCCCCGCTCCCGGTGCGCTGTACCCGCCTGGCCTCCGGCGGGCGGAGGCGAGGTGGGTTGCCCGAGCGGCCTAAGGGAACGGTCTTGAAAGACGTGCCTTCCAGCAGCACGCCCATGCTCGTCACGTGAATGAGTAGAAGGACCCCCCGCGCTGCTCCATAGAGGGGCTTGCGCAGGGGGAAAGGACTCCTCAGACCAAGTCAAGCGGGACTCGACCTGCCCTCGGAACGTCCGGCCAGAGCTTCCCGTCTCACGCGAGGGCGGGAGTCACGTTGGCGTGCGCCTGAGCAGGCGTGTACTTCTCGCTGCCGTCGTAGACAGCCTGGTATCCAGTGCTGACCGCCTTGAACCAGAACAGGGGGTCTCCCAGGTACGACCCGGAGTTCACCGTCGCGGTGCCGTTGGAATCGGTGATGCCGGTGCCGACCACCGTCTCGCCGACCTTGAAGGTGATCTTCTCGCCTACGACCGGCTTGCCGTTCTTGTCCATGAGCGTTGCCCTTCCGGTGCCGCTCGCCAGGCCGGTGACGGTGCCCTTCGTGTCCGACGCAGTCAGCTGGACGGCCTCCTTCTGGCCGTTCTGACTGCCCTTGTGCTTGTCGTCCTGGTCAGACTTGTCCTCCTTCTTCTTCTTCAGGTCTTCGTTTTCCTTCTTCAGCTGGTCGTTCTCCGCCCTCAGCCGGGAAATCTCGGCCATCATGCTGTCGTCGAACGTGGTCGTCATGGGATGCCCTCCTCGGATCTCGTGCATCGCGCCTTGCGATGACGTCACCAGAGTTGGCATGAAGAGATGTATCCGGCATATTCGATTGCCCCAATTGGGTTATGTGGGACCGTGCCGAAGAGGGCACGCCTTGAGTGCTCGGCGCGGTGTGGCATCTTGCCTCGATCGATTGGGATGGTGTTGAGGGACCGTTGAAGCCGCCGTTGCCGCGGGACCACCGGCGCTTCCCTCTCGAATAGGGGCCCTCCCGGGAAACGCGTCGTTCCCATGTGGCATCGGGTGGCGAGGTGCTGCAGGTCCTCCGGAGATCGACGCCGCAACCTGGGCTCCACCCGAGCCGCGGAACGACCAACCCACTGGTGTTCCCACGTTCACCTGTTCGGGTCCTTCCGATGGCGGCTCGATGCGGGCGGCAAAACCATAGAGGCGACAGCGATGTCAGAGGCATTTGCCAGCGGCGCACCAATTATCGGTGGCCACGCGGAACACGGAGGATCGCCCATGCCCATTACCCCCGTACGCCCTGTACCGCCCACGGACTCCCCGCAGGTGATCGTTCACTCAGCCAGCGGCCTGTTCATCACGCCGATCGGTCACACGCACGATCCCGGGGAGGTCCGGCTGTGGCGGGGGGGAGTGAGGACCAACAACAAGCAGGACATGTGGGAGTTCATGCCTGCCGACGATCAAGGGCTGTGGCGGATCAAGAACGGTCAGGACGACCTGTACCTGACGATCAGGGACAAGCACCCGAAGGCGGTCGTTTATCAGGACCGCTGGAACGAGAGCAACAAGGGACAGCTCTGGCGGATGGTCCAGGCGGATCCCGCGCAGGCCGATGTGGTCATCGCCTCGGCGCTGGACGAGCGGCTCGTGATCGCGCCGGTCGAGAGCTGCCAGTGGGCCGAGGCCACCCTGGAGGTTGACCAGGTCGGACCCTACTCGGACCAGTTCTGGCGCTGGCGCAGCCCGCGCGGATAACGTCGGCCGGCCACCCCGGCCGGAGGCTACCGCTTCACCGGCTCCGTTCGGTCCGCAGCGTGGACCGAGGACAGCGAGAAGGCGCCATCCTCTCCCCCAGCAGGGCGAGGATGGCGCCTTTGGCGCGAGAGCCACGCGGTCTATTCGTCGCCACCAGCCTTCAAGGCCCCCTTGCGGTTGCTGCGCAGTCCTGCACGGTGGCTGCCGGACGGTAGTGGTTGCTCTGGTTGCTGTACTTCCGTGCTGTACGGGGCACGGTAGCTACCCCGCCTTCGTTCCTTTATGTCGCGATTGGCGATATCTTGTCGGGTAAGTGGTCTGTTCGTCTTCCGGCGAAGGTCACGCGGCGGTGGGGCTCGCCGTACCCGAACCGCGGCATTCGGTGCCGCCAACAGTCCCTACTCGTGAAGTGATCTGTTGCCCCGTTCGTGGGCCCGCGCGAGTAGGAGGGTTACGGCATGAGAGGGAAGCGCACCGTAGCCCGTGCCGTCTGTCAATTCCGTGGGCGAGCGCAGGGGTGTGTGTCCGGCGCAAACGCTGCGGAGCGCGGCTGTCGGGCCGCGTGCGTGACAGCCAGGAGGACACCATGATGCCGACGGGGAAGGCCCTGCAACTGACGATCTTCATCGAGGAATGCGACACCTGGCATCACAGGCCGCTGTCCGCCGAGATCGTGCATCGCGCCCATGAGGCGGGGCTGGCCGGGGCGACCGTCCTCCGCGGTGTCGAGGGATTCGGGGCTTCCTCAGTGATGCACGGTTTCCGGCTGCTGTCGATCAAGCAGAATCTACCGCTGGCCATCATGATCATCGACGACGAGGAACGAATCCGCCGTTTCCTGCCGACACTGCGGGAACTGATCGACGAAGGACTCGTGATCGTCGAGGACGTCGACGTCGTGCATTGTGCAGTACCGCGGCAGGCGCAGGGTGGAGTAAGAGCCTGAAGGCGGTGTCGGCAGTGCCGACTATCCGAATACTGCCTGGGAGAGGGCCAGGCCGAGGAAAACGGCCCCGAGTCCGGCGACGACCGAGGCCACCACGTTGGCCGCCGCGAGAAAGCGTGCTCCGGCCTCGGCCAGACTCAGCGTCTCGTAGGAGAACGTGGAATACGTGGTCAGGGCTCCGCACAAGCCTGTGCCCAAATAGAGCTGCACGTCTTGCGGCGCAGCCCCGGCCATGGCTGCGCCGGTCAGTGCGCCCAGGATCACCGACCCGGTGACGTTCGCGGCGAAGGTGCCCCATGGAAAGGTGGTGTCGTGGCGGGCCTGGACCGTCCGGTCGATGAGGTACCGCAAGGGGGCGCCGATGACGCCGCCCAGTGCGACGAGCAGGAACCTCATGTGCTCGCGGCTTCCCGACCCTTGTAGTGGACCACTTCGACCTCTTGTACGGTGACCAGGCCCTCGATGCCCAGCTCCTCCAGCTGTGGCATGAAGGAGCGGATCCGTTCCTCCTCGTCGACGATGACGACCGTCGTCGGCAGGTCGTCGGCCATGGACAGCAGCCGTGTCGTATGCACGACCGAAGTCGCTCCAAAACCCTCCACGCCGCGGAACACCGTCGCCCCGGCCAGCCCGGCTTCGTGCGCGCGGTGCACAATCTCCGTGAACAGGGGTTTGTGATGCCATGTGTCGGTGTCGTCGACAAAGATCGTCATGCGCAGCGCGCGTCCGCTGAGTCTCATCTCGATCCCCTCATCACCAGGACGACACGGCGGGCGCTGACCACGCCGATCTTCACGGCGGTCATCGCGAAGACCACGGTCGCCGCCAGGTAGGCCAAGGCGATGCCGGCCCTGTCCTCACGCACCAGGCGCTCGATGTCGGCGCAGTAGGTGGAGAAGGTCGTGAAGCCACCAAGGACCCCCGTGGCAAAGAACGGGCGCAGCAACGGATGAGCTGTCCACCCCTCGGTGATCGCCACCAGGAACACGCCGATGATCAAGCACCCGACAGCGTTCACGCCCAGCGTCGTCCACGGGAAATCCGCCTTGCCCGTCGGCCACATCATCGCCGCCGCATAGCGGGCACAGGCTCCTATCGCTCCGCCCGCGGCGACAACTGTGAGCACCTGCAATTGCCTGTGCCGAGCGTCCCGGCGCTGCCTCGCCTTTTCCGCGGCGGAGATTTCCACCGTTGCGGTCGCCGCAGAATGCTGGGCTCGTTGATCACTCACGCCGTCTTCCCCCACACGCCGCTGCACGTGGACCTTGTGGGGCTACTCCTGCCCGTAACCAGCACTGACAGCGGTCGGTCAGGCACTGCACACCGGCCATCCGGCCGCTTATCGGACAAATCCCACCTTAAGCCTTGGGTCGGGTGGTGCAGCAGGACGGCGATCGCGCCGACCGTGAAAACGGGAACGGCGCCCCCTCCATCCCGGTGTCGGCCGATCCCCGCCGGAGGCTCTGTTCCGACGGAGCGGGTGCACGGTGATCGGCTCATGGCCATCGGCCCAACCACTGTGACGTGCGAAGGCGCAGCCGGGCGGAGCGGGCCGGAGGCAGGAGCGGCGCCCGAGTGGAGCCGTGAGCGCGCCGGCGCAGCGGGGCATGAACCTGTGGAGCAAGTTGTAACTCTCAGCCTGGCTGGGACCAGAACGTCAGGCAGCAGCTGGGATCTGACAGCCTGGCTGGGCCCGAAGTCCTGCGTACGCTGCGAGTCGGTGCCACCGTTCAGCGCTGATGGCAACGACGACACACAGAGAACGTTGGTCACGACCGTCAGCGATCAGCCGGGAGGAAGGCGGAGCGCCCGCCCAACCACCTGCCCGATCCCAAGGATCAGAAGGTGCAGCCCCGCTCTGCGCTCCTACGCAAGAGAGCCACGGGTGACCATGGGAGCGGGAGCCAGCGGTGACCGTGTCCCTTGAGGATGCCAGCACGGCACTGGGCTTCCGCGTGTCGGCGTGCGTCTCGGACCAGATGCTTGATCCATGCAGTGGCCCTGGGGCGGAACAGAGCCAGTGGACCCTGTGTGGACCACGCCCCCCGCGGAGCGCTCGCTCCCGGTACGCTGTACCCGCTCCGCACCTGGTGGACGGGGCAGCAGGTGGGTTGCCCGAGCGGCCTAAGGGAACGGTCTTGAAAACCGTCGTGGCGCGAGTCACCGTGGGTTCAAATCCCACACCCACCGCAGTGGTTGACGGCCCCTGACCAGCTTTTATGGTCGGGGGCCGTTGCCGTCCCCGCTGCCCACTCGGCACCGTCCTTCCCCGTGGATTCCCGCTCGATCGGGCACGGAAGGGGCACGCGCGGGGCACGGCATCCGAAGATCCAATGGGCCGCGGACCGGCGCTCGCTATCGGTTGATCGGGATCTCGTAGACGATCTCGCAGTGAGCGGCGGGCACCACGATGTCCGCCGTCTCCACGGGCGGTCCCTGGTCGCTGTAGTACGTCCGCCGGATGTGCGTGACGAGCGCGGCCTTCTGGATGCCGAGCAGTGATGCCTCCTCGGCGGTCGCCTGCCGCGGCTCGGGCTGCTCCACGGCGTGGCTGACGGTGATTCCCATCGCGGCCATACGGTTCACGACGCCCGCCCCCGCATGCGGCCCTCCTTCGGGGAGGACGACGAGAGTGCCGGCGGTGAGGTCGTACGGCTCCCAACTCGTCGACAGCTGTACCGGCCTGCCGTCGGCCAGGAACTCGTACGTCGTCCGGACGCAGAGGTCGCCCTCGGCGATGCCGAGCCGGGCTGCGATGTCCGCCGGTGCCGGCACCTTGGCGTCGGTCCGGGGCTCCAACGAGTGGATCACCTCACCCTGGTCTGTGTTGCCTCCATGTCGTAAGTCGGGCACGCCCATCACACCATCGAAAGACGCGCTGTAAGAGCCCTGTGCCTCGTGGTGGCATGCGCGTGAGGCTCTGATCACGTCATCCGATGGGAACGGTGCCCGGCGTCTAGGGTCTCCTTCCGTGTGTCGAACGCGATCTGCGAACCGCGGACTGCCGGCGTCGACACGTACGAGGACGTGGACGGTCCGTTGGGGGTACGCGGTGGAGCACAGGACGCTGGGGCAGCGGTACGAGCTGGTGGAGCAGCTTGGACACGGTGGGATGGGCACGGTGTACCGGGCCGTCGACCACCGCCTGCGCCGTACTGTCGCGGTCAAGACGCTCTCCGCCGAGCTGGTGCGGCAGCCGCAGTTCCTCGCCCGGTTCCAGCGCGAGGCACACGCGGCCGCCGCGCTCAACCACCCCGGCGTGGCAACCGTGTACGACGTGGGCGAGGACGCGGTGGACGGCTTCGCCGTGCCGTACCTGGTCATGGAGTACGTCGAGGGTCGGACCCTCGCCCAGGCGCTGGGGGACGGACCGCTGTCGACCGAGCAGGCGGTGGACGCGGCGGGGCAGGTGCTTGAGGCCCTGCGGCACAGTCATGGCCACGGCATAGTGCACCGGGACATCAAGCCGGCGAACGTCATGCTCACCCAGGCCGGGACGGCCAAGGTCCTCGACTTCGGCATCGCGAAGGCGCTCAGCGAGATGGCGACCCGACTGACCGGGACGGGCGTGGCAGTCGGTACGCCCGCCTATCTGGCGCCGGAGCAGATCGAAGGCCGCGACACGGACCACCGGACGGACCTGTACGCGGTGGGCTGCCTGCTGTACGAGTTGCTGACCGGCCGCCCTCCGTACACCGGGGAGTCGCCGTTCTCAGTGATGCACCAGCACTTGGTACAGGAGCCTGTGCCGCCGTCGCGGCTGCGCCCGGGACTGCCGCCAGGTGTGGACGCGGTCGTGCTGCGGGCGCTGCACAAGTGCCGGGAGGACCGGTTCGCTGACGCGGCGGAGATGAAGGCGGAACTGGATCGGGCCGCGCAGATACCCACGGCGCCCACGATGCCGACCCCGACCGCTATGGATCCCCGTGCTCAGGCGGTCCAGCCCGAGCCGTCAGAGGCTCCGCGACACGACCGTGCTGCGACGGGATCCGAGTGGATCAGGTCCATGGGGCGGGTGGTGTTCCAGCCGACACCGGAGGGGATGGTCGCGCTCCTCGGCAGCATCCTCGCGGTGGTGGTGTCGCGGTCCGAGATGATCGACACTGAGCACTTCCCTCTGGTCGCGCTGTTCAGTGGCCTCGCGGGGTGTGCACTGCTGCTGTGGTCGGCGCGCCTGGCATGTGCCGTGGCCTGGGCTCCGGTGGCGGAGGCCGTGGCGGTGTGGTCGGAGTTCTCCCGCGCCAGCCTGGGCTGGGAGGTGCGGTACGTCGTCATCGCCCTGCTGCTGGGGCTCGTAGCCGGGTTGTGCCTGACCGCCGGCTACCGAGACGAGCGCTCGGGCGGGTTCGCGCTGGTGGCGTTCTGGTTCACGGGGCTGACGTCGGTGTGGTATTTCCTCGACGACCTGCGCAAGCTCGGCGTGTTCTACGTCCTGCTGCTCGGGGTCTGCCTCGCCCTCGGCGTCCAGACTCTGAAGACCCGTCTCGCCGATTCCCGCAGCCCCGCCATCTCGGCCCCGGAGCCGGCCGCCCGCTGATTCGGTCCTGGCTCGCAGGCCCCGTCCTTTGGGTCATGCCGGGGAGTGCCCGGCTTCCGGAGAGCGCCAGATCTACATCAACCTATGGGTGAACCTTCGTTGGAGTGTGTTGCCTCCAATACACAAGTCGGGTGAGGCGCTCAAGGAGAATCGGGAAGCGCTCTGACCTGCCTCTTCGCTGAGCTGCCACTGTTCATTCTTCCGGTCCACTCGCGCCGTATAGATCATCCATACGTGGGAGCTAGCTGGGACAGGCACAAAATGACCTCGTCAGCCAGTTGCGATACCGCTTCAGGCCCCTCCAGCTGCACCTTATGCACCGAGCCTCCGGCCGCCCCAACTGCTGCGTCGACCTCTGCAGCTACGGCGCCGATGTCGCCCGCCTCCTCGACATGGGAGCGCGTGATCATGTCGCCAAGCTTGTCGCCATCGTGATTGACGGCATGGGCGTCAGCCAGGACTGCTTATACACCTGTCGACGGTGATCGATCTGGAGTTCTCGTACCTGCCGTCGCTCCTCGGCTCGCAGTAGTCGCGCCTGTTGCTGTTCAGTGGACAGGAGCTGTAGCCGTTGCTGCTCCGCGAGGGCTGCGTCCTTGCGCCGTTCTGACCGGAACGTAACTGCTGCGGTTAGTCCGCCGCCTGCAAGAGTCCCTTGCACCCGGCCGGTCGCCGGTCGTGACGACCAGGTGGCGGAAGCGGCGGACTCCTGGCTCAGCGGGCACGATCACGTGCGAGGGGCACGCAGCGGGCATGACGACGATGACGACGGCTCCGCCGGGGTGCTCGTACCCGTCTGACCTGCGGGGGAGCGGTGAGCCCGCCTAAACGGGTGAGAGATCTTGAAAACCGTCGTGGCGCGAGTCACCGTGGGTTCAAATCCCACACCCACCGCCAGGCGAAACGGCTCCTGACCAGGTGAAATCGGTCAGGAGCCGTCGTGTTGGGCACTGCCCGCGAGTGGCCGCGGTCTCGTGGGCACTCAGGATCCGCTACGGCTGTCGGCTCCGGCCTGGGCGATGGCTTCGGCTTCGCTCTCGGCCAGTGCGAGCGCAACACCGAAGGCCTGGGCGATGTGGCCCGCGGCCGACATGACGCGCGCCGTTCCCACGACGGGGGCGATGGCGACGAGAAGGTCCTGCAACTGCTCGACCGTGAATTCGGCCTTGATCGCCGGGGGGATGTGGGCCAGGTAGGAGATCGCCGGTGCGTCCATGGCCACGAGTGCGGCAATGCGAGAGAGGATGAGCGTCCGGTCGTCCATGTGGCAGTGCTCGATGGAGTCGATGGTCATGGCGGCGATCGTGTCGAGCACGGGAGTCTCAGATGCAGTAGCCATGGTGGGCCCGCCTTCTGGTGCTGTAGGGAGTTGAACCGCCACCCGCTCAACGCGGTAATCCCCCCTGCATGCCCGGCGGTTGTCACTCAAGCGTAGACACCCTCAGGTGGCGGCGCGCGTCGAGCCGGACAGCCGGACCGGGAGTGCGGATCGTGCACTGACTGCGGTCATGCGTCCTGCTGCCTTTCCTCGGTGGCCACTCGTCCGAGCAGGACCTCGGGAGCTTGGCTGCAAGTTCACCCGGACCGTGTGAGGCCGTCGGCCCCTGCCTGGCGCAATGTGGGCAGAGCATGCCATCCGGGTGAAGGCCCGGGAGGTAGAAGAAGGGAACACGCAGATGTACCTCGCGTACGACTACCCCCTGCTCAGCGCCTTCTGGACCATGCTGTGGTTCTTCCTGTGGGTCATGTGGTTCTTCCTGCTCTTCAAGATCGTTTTCGACATCTTCCGTGACGACTCGCTGGGCGGCTGGGGCAAGGCCGGCTGGCTGGCGTTCGTGGTCCTGCTGCCGTTCCTCGGCGTCTTCGTGTACCTGGTCGCCCGCGGCAAGGACATGGGCCGCCGCGAGGTGAAGCAGGCGATCGACCAGCGCAACGCGTTCGACTCCTACGTCAGGGAGACGGCAGGCAGCGCCCGGACCAGCAGCGCCGACGAACTCGCCAAGCTCTCCGAGATGCGTACCCGCGGTGACATCACACAGGAAGAGTTCGAGAGAGCGAAGGCACTGGTACTGACAGACAGCCCATCGAGGTAGAGACATGACCACGACACACACCACACACGCTCGGAAGCAGCAGTGGGCCGGCGGGTTGATGCTCTTCGGCGCCGTCATGCTGATGATCGCCGGAGTGATCGACATCTTCCGCGGCATCATGGGAATCGCCCAGGACGACGTGTTCGTCGTGAGAGGCGGCTATGTCTTCCAGTTCGACCTGACCGGCTGGGGCTGGGTCACCCTCGTCCTGGGAGCCGTCGCCGTGGTGGTGAGCCTGGGGCTGTTCCAGACAGCGAAGTGGGCACGGCTGTCCGGCATCGTCATCGCCGGGCTGATCATCATCGCCAACTTCCTGTCTCTGCCGTACTCCCCTGTGTGGTCCACCCTGATGATCGCGTTCTCGGGAGTCGTCATCTGGGCCCTGTGCGTGGTGCAGCCCCCGGGTGCCAGTCCGCGCCAGAGCACATAGCGCGTGAGCTGAGGGGTCTGCAACCAGTGGCGCAAGGCGTACTTTGACCCGGCCGTGTCGGCGGCAGGACACGGTCTTGGAAACCATCGGTGCACGTCACATGATCCGTGCGCGGTGACGGCACTGTCCCGAGTCCGTGACACAGGCTCCTCCGGTGGTGCGGTGCGCGCTGGGAGGGCGTTACGGTCCGGATCCGGGTGCGGCCGGTCGGGCCGCCCGTGAACAGGGGGGACGTCCCAGATGCAGGCCAATCGCCTCAGACCCGTCGTCGTATCGCTTGCAGCCGTCGCGCTGGCCGCCGTGCTCACCGGGTGCCAGGGGGACGACTCCGCCGCGGGGGCCGAGGGCGCGCCGAGCGCCGGCGCCACGGCCGCTTCGGCGCCGGGCACGGCGGGCGGCAAGGACGGGGGCAAGGGCAAGAGCAAGGGTACGGACGGGGGCAAGGGCACGGGTGCGGCCACCGCGGCCGCGACGCCCGCTTCCAAGGCCACCGGACCTGCCGAGACCACGGCACCGGCAGCCGACTGCGTCAGCGAGGCGCCGGACCCGGACCACGTCGACCCCGACGAGTTCGCCCTCTACCGCGTCGAGGAACTCGACGGCAGCACCGGCAAGGTGAACCTCGTGATCCAGCACGGTGCCTGGGGATGCCCCGGCAAGGACAGCGACGGCAAGCCGTTCGTCGTCACCGGCGAGGACAGTCGCTGGGCCCTGGACCAGGCCGCGTACGTCACCGCCACCAATCCCGTCACGGACAGCAGTACGAACCAGCGCATCGGCGTGCAGGAGCTGATCGACTGGACCAAGGCGCACCCCGACTCCGGCCTGGTGTTCAAGTACGAGACCGGCGCCGACGGTTCCATCGACCGGCTGGAGCAGGTCTACACGCCGTAGTCACCCCACCTGGTCTCCCGGTGGTCAGGTCTCACGGGCGATGCCCCGTCATCCGGGCCGCCGACGCGATCGTGGCGCGGGCCTCGTGCTCGGACAGGCCGGTGTTGAGGGCCGCTTCGATCAGGGGGAGGAGCAGGGCGGGTCCGATGCCGTTCTCGTAGGCGCGGCAGGCCGCCCAGAACAGGCGGGTGTTGCGCTGGCCCTCGTGTGCGGTCATCACGAACTGGACCAGGCCGCGGCCGTGGTCGCCGACGGGTGGTGGCGCCGGGTGCGCGGTGCGGGGCGGGGGCAGCAGCAGCCGTAGCAGGGCCGGCGGGCAGGCGGCGGGGGCCAGCCCGGCCGTGCCGGGCGCGGTGGCGTACACGCCGTGGTCGGTGCGGGAGCCGGGGCCCACGAGGTAGCCGCCGGCGCCGCGGATGTCGATGCCGGGGGCCAGCCGGCCGGCCGAGTTGGGGACGACGACGTCCGGCGGGCCGGTCAGCCACAGGTGGCGGCCGCCGCTCGGGGTGAGGACGACGACCGTCTCGGGGATCGTGAACAGGTGGCGCAGGGCCAGTTCGCGCAGGGCGGCGGAGGAGTCGGTGCCGGACTTGGTGTCCAGGTCGACGCCGATCAGGTGGTACGGGGGCAGTCCGCAGGCGATGCCGTAGCCGGTGGCCCAGGGCGCGGCGGCGAACAGCTCGCGGATGCGGACCGGGTCGGTCGAGGCGTCGTACACGCCGTGGCCGAAGCGGCCGCACTCGCCGTGGCAGGGCGTGGGGTCGGGGTCGTCGCGGTGCGGGGAGCGCAGGGCCGGGAGTTTCGTCCGGGACAGCGGGATGACGGCCAGCCTGCGTTCGGCGGCTGACAGGGCGTGTGCGAGGGCCAGCGTCGTGGCCTGCCGGTCGGTGGTGGCCATGGATCCATGTTCGTACGTACGTTCGAAAAAAGAAAGAGGGGGCCGCGGTGGCGCGCCGGGGGCGGGGAGATTGGCCGGAAAAGCGCTGGAACGATTCACCCCTTGTGGCGCTTGGGGGGTGAAGTCCTGTGTCGTGCCCTGTTGTGGCATGAGATCCCCAAAGGTGGCGATAGGGGTTTATCGACTTGTCATCACGCTTGCGTGCGAATCACGGCTTCCGGGGTGGTTCGCCGGGGATTCGGTGGGCAACTCTGGTTGCGCGACGTCGTTCACGACAACCAAGGCGGTCGGCCAACTGCCTTGGTATAAGCCCTAGTTCACGTACTTCCGGCCTGAGGGCCGCAGTGCTTGGTTCTGGAGGAACAACATGGCAAGCATCCGTACCGCCCGCGTTCTCGCCGCCGTATCCGCTCTTCCGCTCGCAGCCGCCCTCTTCACCGGTGTCGCTGCCGCGGACAACGGCGCCTTCGCGGACAACGGATCGAACGCCGGCGTGGCGAGCGTCATCGGCAGCGGTGTCGGCCACGACAACTACGGAAACTCATCCACCACCCAGCAGAACGCCGTCGGCTCCGGCGCCTCGAACCAGAGCAACACCGCGCAGGTCAACGGCTCCGCGTTCACGGCCATCCAGCAGGGCAACGAGAACGTGGCCGTCCACTTCACCCCCCTGTGGTGAGCCGGGGCCGAGGTCCCTCGCGCTGAGGGCCCTCGTGGGGTGTGCTTTCGGGGTGTAACGCGTCTGCGCGGCGGTACTTCGGTGCCGCCGCGCAGGCGTTTGTGCGGTGTGCGGTCGGGGGCGGGTCCTGCGCGAGGTTGTGGGTCCGGGGTGGCCGACCTTGACACCGAGCAGCATCTGACGGACAGTCAGAAACCGTCCTGTCAGGCAAGCGAGGCCGGGAGGGCCCGCCGTGTACCTCGCCCCCACGGAGCGGCAGCAGCGCCTGCGCGCCGAACTCCGCTCCTACTTCCGGACCGTCCTGCCCGAGACCGGCGAACCGGCCGACGGGCGCGCCCTGTTGCGCCGCATCGGCGCGGACGGCTGGCTGGGACTCGGCTGGCCGGTCGAGTACGGCGGCCAGGGACGGGGCGCGGACGAGCAGTTCGTCTTCTTCGACGAGGCGTACCGGGCCGGTGCCCCCGTCTCCATGGTCACGCTCAACACGGTCGGACCCACGCTGATGAAGTACGGCAGCGAGCACCAGAAGACCTACTTCCTGCCCCGGATCCTCGCCGGCGAGCTGGTCTTCGCGATCGGCTACACCGAGCCCGCCGCCGGCACCGACCTCGCCTCGCTGCGGACCCGGGCCGTACGCGAGGGCGACGGCTGGCGGATCGACGGGCAGAAGATCTTCACCTCGGGCGCCCAGCACGCCGACTGGATCTGGCTCGCCTGCCGCACCGACCCGGACGCGCCCCCGCACCGGGGCATCTCCCTCGTCCTCGTCCCCACCGACGCCCCCGGCTTCTCCTGGACGCCGATAGAGACCGTGGGCGGGCAGACGACGACGGCCACGTACTACGACGGAGTCCGCGTCCCCGCGCAGAACCTGGTCGGTGCCGAGAACGCAGGCTGGTCGCTGATCACCAGCCAGCTCAACCACGAGCGGGTCGCCCTCGCCGCCATCGGCATGCAGGCCGAGGAGTTCCACGCCGCCGTCCTCGCCGTCGCCCGCACCCCCGATCCGGTGAACGGGCGGCGCCGGATGGACGAACCCTGGGTGCGCGAGCGGCTGGCCGAAGCACATGCCCGGCTGGCGGCGACGCGCCTGCTCAACTGGCGTTTGGTGGGGGACGTGGGGGCGGGCCGGCTGGCGCCCGGCGACGCGAGCGGCGTGAAAGTCGCGGGCACCGAGTCGGCGGTCGCGGTGTACCGGATGTGCCAGCAGGTGCTCGGGACGGACGGGCTGGAGGGGCTGGTCCGCTCGGGGTCGCCGGGGGCGTTCGAGGACGGCGAGCTGGAGCGGCTGAACAGGGCGGCGCAGATCAACACGTTCGGGGGCGGGGTGAGCGAAGTGCAGCGGGAGATCGTCGCGACGATGCGGCTCGGGATGACGAGGGGACGGAGGTGACCGCGATGGGCACCGGGCCCGATGAGCTGCGGGGACGGAGCGAGGAGGGCGAGCCGGGGGCGCGGCTCAAGGGGGCTGAGCCGGGGGAGCGGCTCAGGGAGGGCGATGGGCCGGGGGCGCGGCCGAGCGAGGACGAGCCTGGCGCGCGGCTCAAGGCGGCTGAGGCGGAGACGCGGCTCAGGGAGGGCGATGGGCTGGGGGCGCGGCTCAAGGAGTACGAGGGGCGGCCGGCCGCAGTCGGCGGGACGGGCAAGGACCCGGTGAACGTGCCGATGATCCGGCACTGGTGCGAGGCGATGGGTGACACCAGCCCGGCGTACGTCGGCCCCGGCGCCGTCGCCCCGCCCACCATGCTCCAGGTGTGGACGATGGGCGGCCTCTCCGGCCACGAGGGCCGCACGGACGCCTACGACGAACTGCTCGGCCTGCTGGACGAGTCGGGCTGTACGTCCGTGGTGGCCACCGACTGCGAGCAGGAGTACCTACGGCCCCTGCGCCCGGGCGACGAGGTCACCTTCGACGCGGTGATCGAGTCGGTCTCCGACCGCAAGACGACGAAGCTGGGCACGGGGTACTTCGTCACGACCCGCATGGACGTACGGGTCGACGGCGAACTCGCGGGCACCCACTGCTTCCGCATCCTCAAGTACGCCCCGGCCCGCCGCAGACCCCCGGCCGAGCGTCCCCGGCGTCCCCGCCCGGTGGTCAACCGGGACAACGCCGGCTTCTGGGAGGGCGTGGCCGAGCACCGGCTCCTGATCCAGCGCTGCACGGGCTGCGGCACCCTGCGCCACCCCTGGCTGCCCGGCTGCAACGCCTGCGGCTGCCTGGACTGGGACACGACGCAGGCGAGCGGCGAGGGCACGGTCTACTCGTACGTGGTGATGCACCACCCGCCCTTCCCGGCCTTCGATCCCCCCTACGCGGTCGGCCTGGTCGAACTCACCGAGGGCGTGCGGATGGTGAGCAACGTGGTGGGGGTGCCGTACGACAAGGTGCGCATCGGGCTGCCGGTCCGCGTGGAGTTCCGTGCCTACGAGGACGGGGAGGGCGCACAGGTCCTGCCGGTGTTCCGGGTCGTCGAGGGCGAGGGCTGACATGGACTTCACGCCCACCGAGGCGCAGGCGGAGGCGCGCGACCTGGCCGCGCGGATCTTCGGTGACCTCGCCACCCACGAGCGGCTGAAGGCCGCCGGCACCGGCAGCGACCCCGAACTGTGGAAGGCCCTGTGCACGGCCGGCCTGGTCGGTGCCGTGTCGGAGCTGGGCCTCCTCGGACTCGTGCTGCTGCTGGAGGAACAGGGGCGTACGACGGCCCAGGTGCCCTATGCGGCGACCTGCGTGTACGGCCTCCTGGCGGTCGGCTCCCACGGCACCCGGGAGCAGCGGGAGCGGCTGTTGCCGGGCATCGAGGACGGCTCGGTGGTGGTCGGCGGAGCGTTTCCGGCACAGGGGGGTGTACGCGTGTCCGGGCAGGGCGAGCTGACCGGTTCCGTCCCCGTCGTGCCCTGGCTCCGGGACGCCACCCATGCCCTGGTCGCCGACACCGGCCGGCGGCTGTGGCTGGCCCCGCTCGGCGAGGGCACGGTCAGCTCCCCGGTGGAGCTGACCGCCCCCTGGTCCGCGGCCCGTCTCACGCTCGACCGCGCACCGGCGGAACTCCTCGGCGGTTCGGGCGAGGCTGCCTACGCCGACGTCCTCGCCACCGCCCGCACCGCCTTCGCCGGGCTCCAGGCCGGGGTCTGCGCCGGATCGCTGGCACGGGCGGTGGCGCACACGAACACCAGGGAGCAGTTCGGGCGTCCGCTGGCCACCCGCCAGGCCGTCCAACTCCGCGCCGCCGACGCCCACATGGACACCGAGGCGATACGGGTGACGGCGTACGAGGCCGCCTGGCGGCGGGACGCGGGGCTGCCGTACGCCACGCATGCGCTGACCGCCGCCTGGTGGGCCTCCGAGGCGGGGCAGCGGGTCGTCCACACCGGCCAGCATCTGCACGGCGGGGCCGGCGCCGACCTCGACCATCCGGTGCACCGGCACTTCCTGTGGGGGCGGCAGCTGGACGCCTACCTGGGATGCGGGGCCGAAATGCTCCAGGAACTGGGGGAGTTGATCACCCATGGGGAGTGAGAAGCGCACCGAGAGGCCGGTGGTGGGTGCCGAGCTGCTGCCGCTGGAGATCCCGGTCACGCGCACGCTGATCGTGGCCGGGGCGATCGCCTCCCGGGACTACCAGGACGTGCACCACGACGCGGAGCTGGCCCGCCAGAAGGGCTCACCCGATGTCTTCATGAACATCCTGACGACGAACGGGCTGGTGGGCAGGTACATCACGGATCACTTCGGCCCGGCGGCGGTGCTCCGCAAGGTGGCCATCCGGCTGGGGGCGCCCAACTATCCGGGGGACACGATGGTGCTGACCGGCAGGATCGAGGAGGTCGACGGCGACACGGTGACGGTGCGCGTGCTCGGGGACAACGCCATAGGCCGGCATGTGACCGGCACGGTGACCGTCGGAGTCCCGGCACCGCTCCAGGACCAGGAGGCCGCGTCATGAGCGTGCGCACCCGGGACTCCCTCGGCGGCCGGGCGGCGATCGTCGGCATCGGGGCCACCGAGTTCTCCAAGGACTCCGGGCGCAGTGAGCTGCGGCTGGCGGTGGAGGCGGTGGGGGCGGCGCTGGACGACGCCGGGCTCGTACCGGCCGACGTGGACGGTCTGGTGACGTTCACGATGGACACCAGCCCGGAGATCACGGTCGCCCAGGCCTGCGGGATGGGCGAGCTGTCCTTCTTCTCCCGCGTCCACTACGGCGGCGGGGCGGCCTGCGCGACCGTCCAGCAGGCGGCGCTCGCGGTGGCGACGGGCGTGGCGGAGGTGGTGGTCTGCTACCGCGCCTTCAACGAGCGGTCGGGCCGCAGGTTCGGCGCGGGCGTCCAGCACCGGGAGCCGTCGGCGGAGGGCGTGGCGCTCGGCTGGGCGCTGCCGTTCGGACTGCTCACCCCGGCCTCCTGGGTGGCGATGGCGGCCCAGCGGTATCTGCACACCTACGGGCTGACCCCGGAGGCGTTCGGGCACGTGGCCGTGGCGGACCGGAAGTGGGCGGCGACGAACCCGGCGGCCTACTTCCACGGCCGCCCCCTCACCCTCGCCGACCACGCCGCCTCCCGCTGGATCGTGGAGCCGCTCCGGCTGCTGGACTGCTGCCAGGAGACCGACGGCGGACAGGCCCTGGTGGTGACGTCCCTGGAGCGGTCCCGGGACCTGCCGCAGCCGCCCGCCGTGATCGTGGCGGCCGCCCAGGGTGCCGGCCGGGCGCAGGAGCAGATGACCAGCTTCTACCGGGACGACCTGACGGGCCTGCCGGAGACGGGCGTGGTGGCCCGCCAGCTGTGGCGGACGTCGGGACTGGGCCCGGCGGACATCGACGTGGGGATCCTGTACGACCACTTCACGCCGTTCGTGCTGATGCAGCTGGAGGAGTTCGGATTCTGCGGGAAGGGGGAGGCGGCGGACTTCGTGGCCGGGGAGCGGATGCCGCTGAACACCCACGGGGGCCAGCTCGGCGAGGCGTACCTGCACGGGATGAACGGGGTGGCGGAAGCGGTGCGCCAGCTGCGGGGCACGGCCGTGAACCAGATACCGGGGGCGGCCCGGACCCTGGTGACGGCGGGCACGGGGGTGCCGACGTCGGGGCTGGTCCTGGCGGCCGACGGGTGAGTCCTCAGGGGAGAACCCGCAGATGCGGTCACTCCGTAGTCCACCTTCAGGAGGTGGAGGCAACCCCACCCCTACAACCTGAGGGGGACCCGGCTTCGGGACCTGGGGCCGATCCGCCGGTGCACGGTCCGCTCCTAGCGTGGAGCCATGACCACACCCGTCTGCACCAGCGCCTCGGCCGCCGCCGCACCAGCGCGGCAGACCCACTCGTACCCGTCGCACTCGTACCCGTCGTTCGCGTCGTACGTGAGGGCCCGCCAGCCGGTGCTGCTGCGCACCGCGCGCTCACTGACCGCGAACCCGAGCGACGCCGAGGACCTTCTGCAGACCGCGCTCACCAAGACCTATGTGGCCTGGGAGCGGATCGAGGACCACCGGGCGCTCGACGGCTACGTGCGCCGGGCCCTGCTGAACACGCGGACCTCGCAGTGGCGCAAGCGCAGGGTGGACGAGTTCTCCTGCGACGAACTGCCCGAGCCGGACCCGGTGCCCGGCGCGGAGGACCCGGCCGAGCGGCAGGCGCTGCACGACGCCATGTGGCGGGCGATCACCAAACTTCCCGCGCGGCAGCGGGCGATGGTCGTCCTGCGGTACTACGAGGACCTCAGCGAGGCCCAGACGGCCGAGGTGCTCGGCGTGTCGGTGGGCACGGTGAAGTCGGCGGTGTCGCGTGCGCTGGGGAAGCTGCGCGAGGACCCGGAGCTCGACCTGGTGAGATAGTCCCGCGACACCCGCGAGTTTCCCTTCCCCTAGTGACATACCGCGCGGTATGTGCGCAGAATCAGCGCAACCTTTACTGCCGCGTAGGCAATGTCGCTTCCGGGAGGACGCCGTGCTGAGCACCATGCAGGACGTACCACTGACCGTCACCCGCATCCTTGTGCACGGTGTGCTGGTGCACGGACGGTCCCAGATCATCACCTGGACCGGGGAGGACGAGCCGCAGCGACGCAGCTTCGCCGAGGCGGGGATCCGCGCCGTCCAGCTGGCGAACGCCCTGCGCGACGACCTCGGTGTGCGGGGCGACGATCGGGTCGCGACGCTGATGTGGAACAACGCCGAGCACGTCGAGGCGTACTTCGCGGTCCCCTCCATGGGCGCGGTGCTGCACACGCTCAACCTCCGCCTGCCCGCCGAGCAGCTGGCCTGGATCGTCAACCACGCCGCCGACCGGGTGATCATCGTCAACGGTTCGCTGATCCCCCTGCTCGCCCCGCTGCTGCCCCAGCTGACCACGGTCGAGCACATCGTCGTCTCCGGACCCGGTGACCGCTCCCTGCTCGCCGGTGCCACCGCGCAGGTGCACGAGTACGAGGAGCTGATCGCGGACAAGCCGAAGACGTTCGACTGGCCGGAGATCGACGAACGCCAGGCCGCCTCGATGTGCTACACCTCCGGCACGACCGGCGACCCCAAGGGCGTGGTGTACAGCCACCGTTCGGTCTACCTGCACTCCATGCAGGTCAACATGACCCAGTCGATGGGCCTGACCGACCAGGACACCTCGCTGGTCGTGGTGCCCCAGTTCCACGTCAACGCCTGGGGCCTGCCGCACGCCACCTTCATGACCGGCGTCAACATGCTGATGCCCGACCGCTTCCTGCAGCCCGCACCGCTCGCCGAGATGATCGAGCGGGAGAAGCCGACGCACGCGGCCGCCGTCCCCACGATCTGGCAGGGCCTGCTCGCCGAACTCACCGCCCGCCCCCGGGACGTCTCCTCCCTCACCCAGGTCACCATCGGCGGCTCGGCCTGCCCGCCCTCCCTGATGGCGGCCTTCGACCGGCTCGGCATGCGGGTGTGTCACGCCTGGGGCATGACGGAGACCTCCCCGCTCGGCACGGTGTCCCGCCCGCCGGCCCACGCGGTGGGCACCGACGAGGAGTTCGCCTACCGCCTCACCCAGGGCCGCTTCCCGGCCGGCGTCGAGGCCCGCCTCACCGGCCCCGGCGGCGAGCGCCTGGCCTGGGACGGCGAGTCGGCGGGCGAGCTGGAGGTGCGCGGCCCGTGGATCGCGGGCGCCTACTACAACGGCCCCGACGCCGAACCGCTGCGCCCCGCCGACAAGTTCAGCGAGGACGGCTGGCTGAAGACCGGCGACGTCGGCACCATCTCCCCCGACGGCTTCCTCACGCTCACCGACCGCGCCAAGGACGTCATCAAGTCCGGCGGCGAGTGGATCTCCTCGGTCGAGCTGGAGAACGCGCTGATGTCCCACCCGGATGTCGCCGAGGCCGCCGTGGTCGCCGTACCCGACGACAAGTGGGGCGAGCGCCCGCTGGCCACGGTCGTCCTCAGGGACGGCGCGAGCACCGACTTCGAGACCCTGCGCACCTTCCTCGCCGAGGAGGGAAAGATCGCCAGGTGGCAGCTCCCCGAGCGCTGGACGGTCGTCGAGTCGGTGCCGAAGACGAGCGTGGGCAAGTTCGACAAGAAGGTGCTGCGCAGGCGGTACGCGGACGGGGACCTGGACGTCACCAGCCTCTGAGCACGGCCTCTGACCACGGTTTCTGATTTCCGAGGGGTGGGTGCCCGTACGCCGGCACCGGAGGAGCACGGCGGCCTCAGCGCCGTACGGCCCTGGTCACCCACCCCAGCACCGGCCACACCTCCGCCGTCGCGCCGACCCCGCGCCAGCGCCGGTCGTCGGTTCTAGTTGGTGCCGATCCGCGCCAGCAGGTCGACGATCCGCGACTGCACCTCGGTGCTGGTGGACCGCTCCGCGAGGAACAGCACCGTCTCGCCCGAGGCCAGCCGCGGCAGGTCGGCCTGGTCGACGGCGGCGGTGTAGACGACGAGCGGGGTGCGGTTGAGCTGCCCGTTCGCGCGCAGCCAGTCGATGATCCCGGTGAACCCGGCCTGCCTCCGGTGCACCTGCATCAGGTCCATCACCACGAGGTTCGGCCGCAGCTGGCCCGCCAGCGTCACCGCGTCGCTGTCACTCGCGGCCCGCGCCACCTGCATCCCGCGCCGCTCCAGCGTCGCGGTCAGCGCCAGCGCGATCTCCGCGTGCTCCTCGATGAGCAGCACCCGCGGCGGATGCTGCTCGCTGTCGCGCGGCGCCAGCGCCTTGAGGAGTACGGCGGGATCGGCGCCGTACGCCGCCTCCCGCGTCGCCTGCCCGAGCCCGGCCGTGACCAGCACCGGCACCTCGGCCGCGACCGCCGCCTGGCGCAGCGACTGCAGCGCGGTACGGGTGATCGGCCCGGTCAGCGGGTCCACGAACAGTGCGGCGGGGAAGGCCGCGATCTGCGCGTCGACCTCCTCGCGGGAGTGCACGATGACGGGCCGGTAGCCGCGGTCGCTCAGCGCCTGCTGGGTCGTGACGTCCGGCGCGGGCCACACCAGCAGCCGGCGCGGGTTGTCCAGCGGCTCCGGGGGAAGCTCGTCGTCCAGCGGCTGCGGACGCGGCGTGTCCGCGACCTCGACGGCCCCGCCGGGACCGTCCAGCGGTTCGGGTCCTTCGGCCGCGTTCGCGTCCGGGGCGCCTATGGCGTACGACCGTCCGGCGCCCTCGGTGGCCGGGGCGAGCCGGGACTGTCCCGCGAGCGAGGGCTGCGCGGGCAGCTGTTCGGCAGGCGGATGCGCCAGGGCCGGCTGCTCCGGCTGCGGCTCCGGGCGCGCGGCCGGGGTGCCCAGCTTGCGCCGGCGGCCGGAACCGCCCGGCCCGTGCGGCGGCGGGGTCGCCGTCGGCTGCTGCACCTGCGCGGCCTGCCGCGAGAACGGCACGCCCTGCCCGAGTGTGCGCACGCTGATCGACCGGCCCTGCGTGGAGTTCGGGTCGGCCGCGGGCCCCGAGGCCTCGGCGGGCAGGGGCTGAGCCGCCCGCGGCTGCTGAACACCGGTGTGCTCCGGGGGGAGCGGGGTGCCGGGGGCCGGGGTGGCCTGGGATGCGGGGACGCCCGCGCCGGAGGTGTCGTCGGCGCCGGGCCACTGCTGCGGGACGCCGTCGGCCGGGGTCGCCGCAGTCTGGGCCAAGGCCATCTGGCCGGTGGCCGCCTCCGCGGGGAGCGGCTGGGCGGGCTGCGGCACGGCCGGGGCGGCCTGGGCGGCCGGAGCGGGCACGGCGGGCGGCTGCTGCGCCTGCGGAGCTTGCGCGGGTACGGGCTGCCCGGGCGCCACCTGCGCCGGAACCGGCCGGCCCGGCGGCACAGGCACGCCCTGACCGGCGGTGCCCTGCGCGGGCACGGCGGCGTTGGGCACGACAGCAGGCTGACCACCGGGGGCGGCCTGGGCGGCCACACCGGCCGGAGCGACGACGACCGGCCGGCCCGCAGGCCCCGTCGGTACGGCAGCCGTCCCCTGCGCCGGAATCCCGTGCGCCGGCGTCGGCTGACCCGCGGCGACCTGGGGAGTCTGCGCGGGTACGGGCTGCCCGGGTGCGCCCGGCACCGCAGCCGCCTGGACCGGCGGAAGCGCCGGGACGGCCTGGGCAGGCACACCGGGAGCAACGGGAGCAGCGGCCACCTGGGCCACCTCCCCGGCCTCCCCCGGCTGGGCCACGGCCCGCCGGCGGCGACCGGTCGGTGCGCTGGTGGGGTGCGGCTGGGGCGGGGTGTGGTCCTCGGCCTGGTCGAGCGGTACGGCGTCGTGCCGGCCGTCGTCGCCCGGAACGACCTCAACCGACCCGGACACCTGACCGGGCACCCGCATCTGCCCGGGGATCTGCG
Source organism: Streptomyces sp. NPDC005728 (assembly GCF_040630895.1). NCBI lineage: Bacteria > Bacillati > Actinomycetota > Actinomycetes > Kitasatosporales > Streptomycetaceae > Streptomyces > Streptomyces sp. NPDC005728. Next base: position 11,010 of record NZ_JBEXYL010000023.1, on the reverse strand, counting down.
GACCCGGAGCCAGGGCCACGCCCGCACCCGCCGCCTCGTCGGCGGAGCCGGGCGAGCGGTCGGCCTCGGCCGGGGGCAGGGCGAAGACCGTACGGGCCCCCGCCTCCTGCGCCGCGGCCCGCTCAGCGGCGGCGGCCAGCGCACGCCGGCGCCGCCCGGTCGGCTGCTCGTCCTCGGCCGGAACGGGCTGGGCCGGCTCCGTCCCGCCCGCGGGCAGTGCGGGCGGCAGGGCGGCCTGCGGTGCGCCGGAGTCACGCCGGGCACGGCGGCCCGTCGGTGCGGGCACGCCCTGCGGCGGCACGGCGGCGCCGAGCCCGTTGCCCACGGCGGCGGTCCCCGCGGCATGCTCGGCCGCGGTCATCACGGCACCCTCGGCCACGCCGTCCTCGGTACCGGTGTCCGCGGGCTGTCCACGCCGCCGCCCGCTCGCGCCGGACGCGGCCTCCGCGCCCTCGTCCTCCTCCGGCGCCGCCGCCTCGATGGCAGCCGCGCCACGCCTGCGGCGCCGCCCCGTCGGCGCGGGCGCCTCCGCCTCGCCGTCACCGGACTCACCGGGGACATCGCTTTCCAGGAAGGCGTCGGTGGAGGCCCGCCGGGCCCGCCGCCGCCCACCGCCGGAGCCCTGCTCGGCGGGCCCGCCGCCCTCGGCAGCGGCGTCCTCGGCGTCCGGGACCCGGGCGGCGACCGCCCCGGCCCCACCGCCGAGCGGCACTTCGAGGACGTACGCGCTGCCGCTCATGCCCGGCACCTCGTGCGTCTGCAGTACTCCGCCGTGGGCCCGCACGATCCCGCGGACCATCGGCTCGTGCACCGGGTCTCCCCCGGGGTACGGCCCGCGCACCTCGATCCGCGCGACCTCACCGCGCTGCGCGGCCGCGACGACGACGGTGTTGTCCAGGTAACCGCCCGCGGACACGGGCGTGTTACCGGTGGCGTCGACGCCTGCCACGTCCGCGACGAGATGCGCGAGCGCGGTGGCGAGCCGCTGCGGGTCGACCTCGGCCTCGATGGGCGGCGCGTGCACGGCGAACTGCACGCGGCCCGGGCCGATCAGTTCGACGGCCCCGTCCACACCGGCGGCGACGACGGCGTCGAGCATCACCTTCGTACGGGTGATGTCCTCCGTGCCCGCGTCCAGCCGCTGGTAGCCGAGGACGTTGTCGATGAGGGTGGTGATGCGCGAGTAGCCGGCCGAGAGGTGGTGCAGCACCTGGTTGGCCTCGGGCCACAACTGCCCGGCGTCGTCCGCGGCCAGGGCGGACAGGTCGCGCCGCAGCTCGTCCAGCGGTCCGCGCAGGGACTGCCCGAGCAGCGTCAGCAGCTGCTCGTGCCGCCCGGAGAGGGCCTCGTACCGGTCCTTCTCCCGCTCGGCGAGCGCGGCGTAGCGCTCCTCGCCGGCCGCCAGCTCCTCCTGGTGCGTCTCGCGCAGCCCGTCGACCTCGGTGACGTGCTGCTGGCGCAGCGCGGTCAGGTCGGAGGCGTGTTCCTCGGAGATCCGCTCCCGCTCCTCGGCGTGCGCCTCCTCCAGCGCGGCCTTCTCCTCGGCGAGGGTGTCGTACGGCCGCCGGTCGGCGAAGGTCATGACGGCGCCGACGAGCTGGTCGCCGTCGCGCACAGGCGCGGTGGTCAGATCGACCGCCACCTGCTTCTCGCCCTTGGACCACAGCACCTGCCCGCGCACCCGGTGCTTGCGCCCGGAGCGCAGGGTGTCGGCGAGCGGCGACTCCTCGTACGGGAACGGGGAGCCGTCGGCGCGGGAATGCAGCACGAGGGTGTGCAGCTCCTTGCCGCCCAGCTCACCGGCCCGGTAACCCAGTATCTGGGCGGCGGCCGGATTGACGAGCACGATCCGCCCGTCGGTGTCGGTGCCCACGACACCCTCGGACGCGGCCCGCAGGATCATCTCGGTCTGCCGCTGCGAGCGGGCCAGCTCGGCCTCGGTGTCCACGGTCCCGGACAGGTCCCGGACGACGATCATGAGCAGCTCGTCGCCGGTGTAGCCGTAACCGTCGTACGCCTGCTGACCGTTCTCCAGGTTCGCGCTCGTGACCTCGACCGGGAACTCGGATCCGTCGGTCCGGCGCGCGACCATCCGCGTGGGCTTGGTCCGCCCCTGCGGGTCCATGTGATCGGGGCGCCGCATGGAGCCCGGGATGAGCCTGGAGTCGAACTGCGGCAGCAGATCGAGCAGCCCGCGCCCGACGAGCGCGGTGCCCGGCGCCTCGAAGGCCTCCAGGGCGATGGTGTTGGCGTTGACGACGGTTCCGTTGGCGTTGACCAGGACCAACGCGTCGGGCAGCGCGTCGAGTATGGCTGCGAGGCGAGCAGCGCCTCGGGATGGCCTGCTGCTCACGAGACGCCTTCCTCCCTGTTACCGCTTTCCGACCGCTCGAGCCATCCTGCCAACCGGCCCGCAGCGTGTCACGCGAGGGAGTCTAAGGGCTCGGGTTGCGCTCGCGACGCCGGATGAGAGGGAGGTCGCACGAGGAAGTGACGGCGAACGTGTGACCGTATCCCCGGCCGGCGCCTCGCATCCGGCCCCGCAACCGGCCCCGCTCCCGGCCTCGCATCCGGCCCCGCTCCCGGTTCCGGCTCCGCGAGACCTTCGCGGGACCTTTACGACACCGGTGATTCCGCCGAGGACCACACGAGAAGCGCTTACGAAGGCGCCCCGACCCTCGGCAGGAGGGGCACCATCCGGTCCCACCGGCCGATCCCGCATCCGTTGCTGCGGTCGTACGAGGCGTCGACCGGGCGTCCGGCCCAGATGCCGGTGACATGGGCGGTGGCCGGGCCGCCGTACTCCATGGTGCAGAAGGTGCCGGTGGCCACCGGGGCGAAGGTGTCCCGCCCCCAGCGGGTGTTCGAGTCGAGCACCCGGCACGCCTCCGCCACGTCCGGATGGCGCCCGGCCCCGGGATGACAGGACACCTCGTACGTCCCGTCCCGCCCCTCGCCGGCGTGCTGCACGACCACGGTGAGGTGATCACCCGCCCGGTCCTCGGGCCGCACGGGCGGGGGCACGGCGGGCGCCGCCGCGGCGGGTACGGCGGCGAGGGCGACCAGGGACGAGACCGAGACGGCGGCGGCGAGGGACGACACCAGGACGCCCCGCAGGGGGACCGGCATGAAAGAGACCATGCCCTGCCCAACGCTCGCGCCCCCCGGACGTTGCGCCGGGCCTCCCGCCTGCCGCCCCGCCGGGCGAAGCCCTTTGCCCTGCGGCCCTCGCGCCTAGTACCGTAGGAGCCGATTGGTGACACCCCGCTCGGCTGTGTCATCATCTGCACGCACCAGTCGCGCGCTCGCGTGAGTGGTTGTGCTGGAGGCGTCGCCTAGTCCGGTCTATGGCGCCGCACTGCTAATGCGGTTTGGGACGCAAATCCCATCGAGGGTTCAAATCCCTCCGCCTCCGCACCTGATCCCGAAGCCCCGGTCCCCAGGACCGGGGCTTCGGTGTTCTCCGGATACCCCCAAACTCCCGCCAGATCCACGTTTCCGCAGGTCGCAAGGGGTATGCGAATCGGATTTCACATGACGGCGGCAGTCATGTAATGTTCTTCCTGTCGCCGCGAGCGGGCCGGAAGGGCCGGGAGCGGAGGACAAAAACAAAAGAACAAGCACTCGTAGCTTAACGGATAGAGCATCTGACTACGGATCAGAAGGTTGCAGGTTCGAATCCTGCCGAGTGCACACAGGTCAAAGGCCCCTTGGGATCATCCCAAGGGGCCTTTGACATCAACGGGTGACATCAACGTGGTCGGAAACGGCGCTCAGTCCTCGGTGTTCGGTTCCGCCTCGCTCTCCGATTTCTCCTCGGGGTTGTCGAGGTTGAGTGCGTCGTCCATGCGCTCCGCGGCTGCCCTCAGGGTCGTGTCCATCACGTGCGCGTAGGTGTCGAGCGTCATCGTGATCGTGCTGTGGCCCAGCATCTCCATGATCGTGCGGGCGTCGACACCTTGGGCGAGCAGGAGCGAGGCGCAAGTGTGCCGGAGGTCGTGCACGCGCACGCGGTGCACGTGGGCGTCCCTGCACAGGACGGTCAGCATGCGGTTCAGGCCCCGGGGGTCCGTGACGCGGCCGGTCGCCGTGGTGAAGATCAGCCCGTCCGGCTGTCCCGGGGTGGGCTGCCACTTCTTGCCCGCGACCTTGTGCTCCCGCTCCTGTTGGTCGCGGTGCTGTGTGAGTGCCCGCACGCAGTGCTTCGGCAGGGGGACCGTGCGGATCGACCGCATGGTCTTGGGGGTGCCGAAGATCAGCTCTCGCCGGATGCGCTGCACGTTCCGGCGGACACGGAGCTGACCGTTCGCGAGGTCGACGTCCGACCATGTGAGCGCGAGAGCCTCACCTCGGCGCAGGCCGGTCGACACAAGCAGCAGCCACAGGGCGTAGAGGCGGTGTGACCGGGCTGTCTTCAGCAGCAGGCGGGCTTCGGCGGGGTTCAGCGGGCGCACCTCCTTGGGTGTGACGGTGGGTGTCTCGACGATCCGCGCAACGTTCCGAGCGATCAGCTCCTCTCGGATCGCCTGCTGCAGGGCGGACCGGAGCACGGCGTGGATGTACTGAACGGTGCGGGCCGACGGGCGGCGCTCACAGCACCGCCCTACGGCGCAGCACGAGCGCTTGCCTTCCGGACGCTCCTTGTCCGCACCCCGGAGGCAGCACAGGCAAGAGTTCTTGAACTCTGAGAGGAAGCGGCGCACGTCCGCCGGCGTCAAACGGTTGAGCTTCTTGTTACCGAGTGCGGGACGGATGTACAGGCGGGTCAGTCCCTCGTAGCTGTTCAGCGTGGAGGGCTTGAGCCGCTCCGGGGCGATGGCGCCGAGCCAGTAGGTCAGGTAGTCGCCGAACGCCATCGTTGACGACGCGGCCGGGATGCCCTGTCGGGTCTTTTCCTGCAGCTCCGTGAGCTTGTCGGCGACTTCCTCACGGGTCTTGCCGTAGACGAACTGACGTGTACGGGTCCCGTCGGGGCGGTAGACGTACGCGGCGGCCTGATAGCGACCGTCCTTCCGCTTGGTGATGGTTCCCTCACCGTTTGCGCGGCGCCTTGCCATTACGCGGCCTCCCTCAGTCGGTCCTGCATGAAGTTGTGGAGCGCATCGGCGGGGATCCGGCGGGATCGGCCGATGGTGAAGCTCTGGAGCTGGTTCGAGCGGATGAGGTCGTAGACCTTGAAGCGGCTCAGACGCAGCGCGGTCATGACCTCGGGGACCGTGAGCGCCTCGTGGCTCGGGGGCAGGGCAGTGCTCATGCCGTGACTCCTCTAGGGGCGGCCCTCCGGGGCCCTTCTGGAAAGTCCGCTACTTCCGCTACCTCCGCTACCTCGCAGGTCAGGGGGTCTATCGGAGGTAGCGCAGGGGGTAGCGGTAGCGGATAGAGCTGGTCAGGTAGCGGATGGGTAGCGGCAAGCACGAACGCTTGCCGCTACCTCGTTGTTGCTGGTCAGGCCAGGTTTTCGGTGCCGGGTAGCGGAGGTAGCGGACTTTCCGGGGGTGGGGGGCAGTAGCGCTGCCATGCGTCGTGGAGATCGGTGGCGTAGTAGCCCTTGAGGACCCCGCCGCCGGTCTTGATGTTGCGGGAGGTGATGGGGTCGCCGTCGGTGGCGGCGTACTCGCTGAGCATCTTGGATAGGCGGCGGGAGTCGAGGGGTCTGCCGCCCATGTCGGCCCACGGGGCGTCGTCGAGGGCGTTGAGCCGGTCGAGGATGGCGACGGTGGGCAGGCGGTCGATGCCGTTCAGGACGTGGTCGCGCAGGTCGGTCAGGAGTCGGACGCCGATGCTGCCTTTGTCGTTGGCGCGGGCGGCGTTGACGAAGGTGAGGCAGGCTTGCCGGGCGCGGTCGGGCCAGTGTCCGCCAGCCGCGTCGGCGATGGCGATTAGGGGTTCCCACACGTCGGCGGGCCGGTCGGTCACCCCGTCGGGCATCTCCGGGAACACGTCGGTGACCTGCTCCTGAACGGTTTCGGCCCACTTGGCGAGCCGGTCACGGAGCTGGTGGCCCTGCCGTACGTGGATGCGGGTGCGGAAGGACTCGACCTTCTCGTTGCGGGCACGGCGGCGCATCCGGACGACGACGGACCGGGTCATGATCGTGTCGGGGAGGTGTCCGAGTCCTGCGACGGCCACCGCACAGAACGAGGGGAACTCCTGCACCTGCTGGTTGGCGCCGTCCCCGACGCATCGGAACATGGGGCGTCCGCGTGCGTGTCCGGCGTTGAGGAACCCCCGGAGCTGTTCGTTCTCACCGGCCTTGGGCCCGAAGACGGTGTCGATCTCGTCGAACAGGATCGTGGGCCGGCCGCCGTTGATGCCGGACACGGACCGGAACAGGGCGGCGGCGGACGCGTCCACAGCGGCCATGGAGTTGGGCACGAGCGTTTCCACGACCTCCAGGGCCCGGGACTTGCCTGACCCCGGCTCGGGGGACAGGAACGCCAGGCGCGGGGTGGAATCGAAGCAGTCGAGCAGATGCGCGTGAGCGTCCCAGAGGGTGACGGCCACGTATCCGGCCTCGTGGGGGAAGACGTTGAAGCGGCGGTGAAAAGCTTCCACTTCGTTGAGCAGTGCGGCGCCGTCGATGTGGTCGCTCATGCGGCGGCCCTTCCTTCCTCGTGCGGTGCGGGGGTGCCGGTGCAGGTGGAGCGGTGCATGTCCCAGACGGCGACGAGCCGGGCGACCTGCCGGGGGCCGGTGGCGGTGTCGGTGAGTCCGCAGCCGCAGGCGTACGCGGCGTTGGGGGTGTCGCCGTGCCGAAGGGACCAGCGGGCGCCGTCGTAGTGATCGCGGTAGACCGGCGGGGCGTAGATGCGGATGCCGGGCTGTTGTGGGGTCGGGTCGTCCGCGCTGCGGCGGGACTGGCCGGTCCGCCGCTGGTTAGGACGAAGGGCAGTGACGACGCCCTGGCGGGCGGCGCCTTTCGGCTCGTCCACGGCCGCCGTGTCCACAGGCTGTGGAGCGGCGTGCGACCTGTTCGGGGTGTTGGTGGGGCAATCCAGGGCGGGGGGAGTCGGCGCCGTCATGCCGCCTCCCGTGGCGTGACATGGGCGATGACCCAGTCCATGGCGCTGCGGATGGTGGTGCGGCACTCGGCCGGCGGCAGTCCCGTAGCCTCCCCCGCCCCCTGGATTGCCTGCTCCGCCACGTGCCGGGGGATGTCGCCCCACGCGACGAGCCGGGCCACCTTGCAGGCGCTCTTGTGCAGGGTGTTGTTGCGGCCGTTGGGCCCGCCCTCGGATGCTGCTGCGATGACGGCGCACTCGCGTTCCAGGGCGGTCCTGGCGGCGCGGGTGCCGTCGTGGACCCGGACGGGTACCGGAGTGGACCTGTCCGGCTCCACGAGCAACGTAGCGAGCCATGAGGGCAGTTCGGCCACGGGGGCGTCATGGGTGACCTCGTAGGTGCCGTCGGGGGTGGTGCTGGCGGGGGCGACGACGTAGCCGCCCCATGCGCGGGTGTCGATGTGCGGGCCGAGCCGGTTCGCGCTGCACTTCAGCCGCACTCCGGCCGGGGCGGTGAAGTACAGGTGTTCCCCGCCGCGCGCGGTCCGCACCCGGTAGGTGGCCGGGACGGTCTGCCCGGTGCGCTCGCAGAGCGCCGCAAAGGAAGTTGCGCCGTCAGGCGCTCCTTTCGGCTCTTCGGGCTTGCACACGTCCAGGTCGACCACGAGCAGCCCGGCCGGGCCGGTGGCGATCCCGACGTTGTACCGGCGTGTCGCCCATGTGGCGTGAATGAGTGCGGTGTCGGTGGTGGCGCGCTGCTCGGGCTTGCGGTGCCCTTCCGCGCACCGCCCGGTACCGGGGCAGGCGCGTTCGGCGTGCCCTGCAGGCCGCTTGGTGCCGGGGTGGAGCGGGATGACCGGCCAGCCGCGCTCTGCCGCAGTCAGCGCGGAGGCGAGTAACGGGAGGCAGGTGAGATCGACGGTCTCAATGCCGGGAGGATGGGGCATGCTGGAGGTCTCCAGTTCTCTTTGGTGGTGCTGGATTGGCGGCGGCCCCGGTTCTTGGCGGAGTGGGGGCCGCCGTTGTCGCGTCAGCGGTTGAGTTCGTTGCGGGTGCGGGCGATCAGCCCGTACGCGGGTGCGGTGATCGTGTTGGTCTCCTGCCGGACGGGGCCGGTGTAGTGGTGATGGGTCTCGGTGTGGGTGGCCTTGATGGAGCGCACCGCGGATCCGATGGCGGTGGCGAGGGCGGCCACGGCGGCGATCGGGAGGGTGACGAACAGGACGCCGGTGAGGGTGACGGCGGCGAATCCCTGGCAGGCGAGCCAGATCCCGCAGCCGATACCGACGCAGGTGGCGCCGACGCCGATGCCGGCGACCGCGGTGCCGGCGGCCCATGCGGGGACGATCCGCCGGTCCGGCTGCGGGACGGGTGGGGTGCTGCCGTAGGCGGGCAGCGGGGTCCGGTCGCGGTAGGCGGTCGGCATCTGCGGCACGGGCTGCCGGTAGGCGTCTTCGATGATCCGGCGCGCCTCAGCGGTGGCTTCGGCGTCGGTCAGGCGCGGGTTGGAGTGGACCGGGCCGGGGGTGCTCTCGGAAGGGGGTTCGGGGTGCACAACGGGGTCCTTTCAACGCCGCGGCCCGCGCCCCGAGTGCGGGGTGCGGGCCGTGCTGTCGCTTGTCGCGTTGCTTGTCGTCTGGCTTGTCGTGCGGCTTGTCGCTTGTCTTGTCTTGTCGCTTGTCGCCTCCCAGGTCAGAAGCCGTTTTCGGGCCTCACAGCCCCACTGGGCGGCTTGCGTTCGGGCCGGGGCGACAAGCGACAAGCGATCAGCTCTCCGGGGGCTGCTCGGGGGCGTGCTTGCAGTGGACGTAGCGGGCTTTGGTGCCTTCTCCGATCCGGACGACGGTGCCGTCCTTGACCCAGTCCTGGAGCCATCCGGAGATCGTCTGCCGAGTGGTCCCGTGCTCGTCTGCGAGCGCGCGGGCGATGGCGGATGCGCCGGTGCCTGCCGGGCCGGCGGCGAGCAGTACCGCGATCGCGGCCCACTGGGCGGGGCTGTCCTGCTCGCCGCGCAGCGCGGACAGGTTCAACCCGCCCGTCGCCGGCGGAGCAGGCGTGGTGGGGGTGTGCGGGTCGGGGGTGGTGGCGAACATGCCGTCGATCTCCTCACGGAACCGGCGCGCCAGGTCGTCCTCCTCCGACACGGCAGTCGGCTGGTCGGTGCGCAGCGCGGACAGGTTCAGCCCTCCACCCGCCGACGCCTGTGCCGAGGACGCCGGGGCCGGGCCGGTGCTGGCCGTGTCGTCGCGCATCCACGCGATGCGGTCGGCGTCCCAGCGGCGGACGTAGGCGGGTCCGGCTGCCTTGACGGAGGTGTCGTCCAGGGTGGGGTGTCGGTCGGAGGTGGCGGCGGTGATCTCCCGGATCTGGTTCGGGAGGATCCGCCACGTCTTGAACAGCGCGGCCGGGGATTCGGGGGTGCCCATGAACCCGGCGCCCTTGTAGGGGGCTTGGTCGACGCGCAGGCCGCGGGTGCCGGGGAACATCTTGTCCAGGTTCATGCCCTCGGTCTCACCGCCGGTCAGGGCCACCCGGACCTTTCCCTCGCGGCGGATCATCAGGTTGCCCAGGACGCTGCTGGTGGCTCCGAGGGCGGTCAGGACGGTGCGGATGCCCATGGCGCGGGCGATCCGGATCACTTCCAGGATCTTCTCCGCGAGCTTGCGCATGGCCCGGTCGGGGCTGGCCAGGATCTCCGCACCTTCATCGATGACCAGCATGATCTGCGGGATTTTCGGGCTGATGGGGAGGAGGTCGGTGTTGTGGCGGGCGAGGAGGTCCTGGTAGCGCATCTTGCGCTGCTTGGCCACGCGGACGGCGGTGTCCAGCATGGTCAGGGCCTCGTCGTAGGTTCCGGCGAGCCAGTCAACACCCGGCCGCACAGGCTTGCCGTCGGATCCTTCGATCTCGCCGTTGAGGGCGGGCAGGACCCAGGGCAGGCCGGCGGATCCGGCGTTGAGGTCGATGACCCAGGTCAGCATGTCCTCGGCGCGGGCGAACCCGGCCAGGATCCCGTGAACCATGTTGGTCTTGCCCGACCCGGTTGGACCGACGACGAGGGCGCACTGCTCACGCAGGTAGGCCCGGATCTCTTCGGCGTTGGTCCGGTAGCCCCATGGGATCCCGGTGAGTACGGACAGCGGCCCGTAGTCGGTCGGGTAGGTGCGTTCCTGCTCAAGGACATCGACAGTGGTCACGTCGATGATGACCCGGCCCTGATCGATACCCGGGGAGGCGGTGGCGGTGCAGCCGTGCGGCAGACGGGCATCCGCGGACAGCCGTGTCGATCCTTCGGCGATCTTCTGCCAGGTTGCTCCGCCGGGCGGGAGTTCGGCGTCGATGGAGAACCCGGTCCCGGTGGGCCACTGCTCGACGGCCAGCACGCGCACGGTGATCCCGCACACCCGTTGGATCCGGTCCACCCACTCCGCCGCAATCGCCCGGCGTTCCGCGGACAGTTCACGGGCCACCTGCCGCTCCGCCGCGGCCAGAGCCTCCTCCTCACGGGCCTCCTCATACAGGGCCGATGCGCGGGCGGAGGCTCCGATGCCGATGCCGAGGGTGGCCAGGGATCCGAGGGCGGTCCAGGTCAGGGGGCCGGTGGTCATGGCCCACGTGGTCCAGCCCGCTCCGAGCAACCAGGTCGTGGCGCGGGTGGCGAGGGTGCGGCCGGCGGCGCGGGCGCGTAGTCCGGTGATGGTGTGGCCGAGGGCGCCTGCGGTGCCGGCGGCGAGGGTCCAGCCGGGGGGCATGCCGGTTGCGGCGCCGGTGGTGGCGAGGGCGAAGGCTCCGGTGGTGGCGGACAGGGCGCCGGTCACGGGTCCGTGACCGGCAGCCCAGTCCAACACCGGGCCACTACCGGTCTTCTTCTTGGCGGTGGCGGCACTCATGATCAGACGTTCCAGCCCTTCTCGGCCTCGGTGCCGTTGCGGGGGTCTTCGTGGCGGGCGATGTCCTGCTCGTGCTTCTCGCGGAAGATCGGGCCCATCTCCTCGGCCACCGCGACCGC